>DASZDB010000031.1:0-2792 GCA_035942495.1 Solirubrobacteraceae bacterium | reverse complement strand
GCGGGGCGGCGCGCGCGCGAGCTCGGGCTGGCGCTCGAGGTGCTCCACGTCCATCTCGTCTCGACCGACTTCACCGCCGCCCTCGGCAGCGACGGCGCCGGCACGCTGGCCGCCGGCGTGCGGGTGGGCTGGGCCAAGCCGCCCGGCGTCCACGCCCAGGCCGCGGCGACGCTGGCGCGGCTGGCCGCGCAGCTCGATGTCGCGACCGTTGACCTCGGCGGCGGCTTTCCGGCCGCGCCCGCGGTCGGCGAGCATGCTGCGGCGGTCGCCGCCGCCCTGCGCGAGGAGGGGTTCGCCGGGCGCGTGATGCTCGAGCCGGGGCGCGCGCTCGTCGCCGACGCCGTCGACCTCGCCTGCACGGTCGTCGCCGTCAAGACGCTCGGCGACGGCGGCACGTGCGCGGTGCTCGACGCCGGCACCAACGTGCTGCCGGGTGCGCTGTGGGCGTGGCCGCGCCTCGAGGCGCTCGAGCCCCGCCGCGGCGCGACGCCGACGCTCGTCGCGGGTCCTCTGTGCCTGAACATCGACGTGGTCGCGCCCGCCGCCGAGCTCGGCGAGCTCGCGGCCGGCGATGTGCTGATCGCGCGCGAGGTCGGGGCCTACCAGCAGGTCCAGTCGACGCAGTTCGGTGACCTGCGCCCGGCCGTCGTCGCGCGCGACGGCGGGGTATGGCGCACGGCGCGCAGGCGCGAAGAGCTTTCAGACCTGATCACTTCCGAACGAGAGGAACCATCATGGAGCGCGTAGTCGTCATCGGCGGTGGCGGCGCGGGGACGGCAGCCGCCACCATCACCAAACGGCTGAACCCGGACCTCAAGGTGACGGTCTTCACGGAGTTCTCGGACATCGCCTACTCGCCGTGCGGCATCCCGTTCGTCCATGGCCGCGAGATCCCGAAGTTCGAGGACCTGTTCCTGTCGACGGTCGATCGCTACCGCGAGGACGGCCTCGACATGCGCATGGAGACCGTCGTCACCGACATCGATCTTCACCGCCGCACGATCACCACGAAGAACGAGCCCGAGGGCTTCGACCAGCTCATCCTCTGCACCGGCTTCTACTGGGAGCAGCCCGACGTGCCGGGCGCCAACCTCGACGGGCTGCACTACGTCAAGGACATCCGCAAGTCGATGGAGTTCGACAAGCAGCTGGACTCGATGAAGCGGATCGCGGTCGTCGGCGCCGGTCCGATCTGCGTCGAGATGGCCGGCGGTCTCGCGCGCCGCGGCCTGCAGGTCGACCTCATCGACGAGGGGCCCTGGGTGCTGCACGAGCTCCTCGATCCGGACGTCGCCAAGCCCGTGAACGACTCGCTCGAGGAGCGCGGCGTGACGCTGCACCTCGGCACGAAGGTCCACTCCTTCGAGGGCGATGGCGACGGGCACGTCCGCGCGGTGAGCACCTCGGCCGGCGAGTTCGAGTGCGACGCCGTCGTGACCGGCCTGCACAAGGTCCCGAACACGAAGCTCGCCGAGGCGGCGGGACTCAAGCTCGGCACGACCGGCGCGGTCTGGGTCGACGACCACATGCGCACCTCCGAGCCCGGGGTCTGGGCGGCGGGTGACGTCTGCGAGATCCCGCACGGGCTGAACATGGTCCCGATCGTCGGCCTGACGGGCGCGCACGCGTACGCGCAGGGGCGCGTCGCGGCGGTCAACATCACCGGCGGCGACCTCGCCTACGACCCGGTATGGGTGCCGTGGGGGATGGTCGCGGGCGACTACACCATCGGTGGCTTCTCCATGGGCGAGAACCTCGCCAAGACGATCGGGATCCCGTACGTGCTGGCCAAGGGCGTCGGCATCACGAAGGCGCGCTACTACCCCGGCGCCGAGAAGACGTTCGTCAAGCTGCTCGCCGAGCCGGACACGCTGCGCCTCATCGGCGGCGTCCTGCACGGCGGCGAGGGCATCAAGGAGCGCTGCGACTTCCTGGCGTTCGCCGCGAAGCGGGGCGCCACCCTCTACGACCTCGCTTACATGGAGAACATCTACTCGCCGCCGATCGGGGCGCTCTTCGAGCCGATCCAGATCGCCGCGCAGAACGCGCTGGCCGAGCAGCGGGCCAACCGGCTGGCGATCGCGACATGAGCATGTCCGACGTCAAGCGCAACCTGCGCGAGCGCTCCGAGGCGGCCCTGCGGCGCGCGGTGCTCAGCGAGCTCGGCCGCGGCCAGCCCGGCACGGTCGAGCCCCACCGGCCGAAGGGCGACCTGTTCTGGCGGATGCTGTTCGTGCCGGTCTACCGCCGCATTCCGTGGGCGGCGAAGGAACGCGCGATGAGCGCGCTGGGCATGACGGCGAAGGGCTGGAAGGCTCCCGAGCGCAAGCCGGGCGAGCCGTGGCGCCCGCCGCCGGAACTGGCCGCCAACGCGCGTGCGGCTCAGCTGGGCGAGCAGCAGCCGCCGCCGGCGCAGCGCAAGGAGAAGACCCACGCGGAGTAGGGACGCATGCACTTCTGCCGGATCAGCGCCGAGAACAGATCGATCCGGCAGCGGCGCCATGACATGCGGGCTGTTCTTTCTGACGGCGCTGCGCATCGCGCCGATCGCAGCGGCAGTCAACCATGTCGAGCGACGCGTTGCGATCGCATGATCGAGTGACGTCTCGAGGAACCGAACTCACCCGCGTGCCGGTCGTTCATGGCATGCATGATCGATCGACACCTGGGGCTGACCGAGCCCGCCGGGTGTCACTCGTTCATGCAGTGCATTCGACTAGGACGCATGTCGATCAGGCGGTGGATAAGCTCGAGGTCGCGTTCCCGAAGCCGGTTTAGGCCCCACACCGAGC
>DASZDB010000030.1:0-3488 GCA_035942495.1 Solirubrobacteraceae bacterium | reverse complement strand
GAGAGGAAGCTGTCCTTCAGCGAGCGCATCTCGCGCTCGGCCTTGCGCAGGGTCGCCATGACCTCGGGCGCCATCGTGGGTTCTGCCTCAGAGCCGAGCGTCGGCATGGCGCCGAGCGCGGACTCGAGATCGCCGCGCAGGGCCGATGGCGCAACGCCGATCTTGCCGAGCACGGGCGTGACGAAGCCGCCCTCCTGGTCGAGGAGCGCGGTCAGAAGGTGAAGCGGAGTGATCTGCGAGTGGCGCCGCGCATGGGCGAGCGCGATCGCGGCCTGCAGAGCCTCCTGAGTCTTGATCGTGAAGCGGTCTGCTTGCATAGATCTCAGTGTAGCCGACTGAGATCTTTTGCTTCAAGGATCGGGCTCAACCTTCGGCGCGCGCGTGCCGACAAGTGAAGTCATGAGCTTCACACCGCTTCCGGGGGTCCGCCCCGCCGCCAGCAGGGCGCGCACCGCGCTCGGCATCGCCGCCATCGGCCTCGCGCTCGCGCCCGCCGGCGCGCTGGGCCAGTCCACGCCGGCTCCGCTGCACGGCGCCGCCACCGCCGCCGAGATCAAGGGCCAGTACATCGTCGTCCTCAAGAACGGCGCCGGCGCCGCGTCGGCCGATCGCGTCGAGCGACGGGCGCGCGGCCGCGGTGGCCGCGTCCACCGCCAGTACCGCCGGGCGCTGACCGGCTTCACAGCCAAGCTGTCCGACGAGGCGCTCGCCGACGTGCGCAGCGATCCCGATGTCGCCTACGTCGAGCCGGACGCCGTCGTCTCGCTCAGCGCGACCCAGTCCGGCGCCACCTGGGGTCTGGACCGCATCGACCAGCGGGCGCTGCCGCTGAACGGAACCTACGTCTACACGCCGGCCGGCGCCGGCGTCAGCGCGTACGTCATCGACACCGGCATCCGAACCACGCATGCCGAGTTCGGCGGCCGCGCGGTGTCGGGATACGACGCGATCGACGGCGGCAGCGCAGACGACTGCGACGGCCACGGCACGCACGTCGCCGGCACCGTCGGCGGCTCGGCCTACGGCGTGGCGAAGGCGGTTCGGCTGGTCAGCGTTCGCGTCTTGGACTGCGAGGGCAGCGGTTCGACCTCGGGCGTCATCGCCGGGATCGACTGGGTCACCAACGCTCACACCGCCGGCGCGCCGGCCGTCGCGAACATGAGCCTCGGCGGTTCGGCATCCTCAGCGCTGGACCAGGCGGTCAAGAACTCGATCGCCGACGGCGTGACGTACTCGATCGCGGCCGGCAACGCCAACGCCAACGCGTGCAACGACTCGCCGGGGCGCGTGCCGGAGGCGCTGACCGTCGGCGCGACTACCTCGACCGACGCGCGCTCGTCCTTCTCGAACTACGGCACGTGCCTCGATCTCTTCGCGCCCGGCTCGAGCATCAGGTCGGCGGCGCACTCGTCCGACACCGGCACGGCCACGCTGAGCGGAACGTCGATGGCCGCGCCGCACGTCGCCGGCGTCGCCGCGCTGTACCTGACGAGCGCGCCGCAGGCCTCGCCGGCGACGGTCGTCCAGGCGATCATCGGCGCCGCCACGACCGGCAAGGTCACCGCAGCGGGAACGGGGTCACCGAACCGGCTGCTGTACTCGCAGATCGGCACCTCCACGAGCCCCGCCCCACCACCGCCACCGCCGCCGGCGCCGACCGGCTGCGGACTCGCCGAGGCCTACAGCGGCAGCCTCTCGGGCACGAACGACGCCGACATCCAGCCCAACGGGACGAGCTACACGGTGACGCGCAGCGGGACCCATCGCGGCTGCCTCGTCGGCCCGTCGACCGCGGACTTCGATCTGGCGCTGTACAAGCGCACGAGCAGCGGCAGCTGGGCGCGCGTCGCCGTCGCGCAGACCGCCAGCTCGACGGAGAACGTCAGCTACAGCGGGACCGCCGGCACGTACCGCTGGCGCGTGTACTCCTACAGCGGCAGCGGCAGCTACGTGTTCGGCATGACCCGCCCGTAACGCCGCGCACCGCGCTGTGACGCGGGAGGGGCCGGCGGCGCGCCGGCCCCTCCTCGTCGTATTGCGTGCGCCCAACCTCGTGGAGAACGGCTATCCGTGCTCCGTGTGCGTACCGAGGACAGGCTGCTCGCCGCGGACCGCCGCTTCTACGCTCGTGGCCGACCTGCGCGAGCAGATCGCCGCCGGCGGCAGATGCGAGGTCGAGACGCAGCTCGAGCAATGCCTCGAGGGCATTCGCGGATTTCGGGCGGTGGTGCGCAAGGTGCTAAGGCAAGGGGAGCCCTACCGACCGCGTGGTCGAGGGCACGCAGCTCGCGCCGGCATGCCAGAAGGCCCTCGTCAACCCCGAGCTGTCCTACGAGGTCATGCGCGACTACGGCCGTGCGTTCGCCTATCTGGAGCGCGCCCTCACGATGGCGTCGCAGGAGGGCGCGCCGACGCGCGCAGGCCCTAGGACGAGCTCGTCCCGTACTTGATCTCGTAGGTCGTCGCCGCGCCGTTGGGGACGGTGCCCGGGATCGTGGCGGCGTTCTCGGCAGTGCTCGCCGCGGCCGTCGGCGCCACCGGCGGTGTGGGATTGGCCTATGCGACGGCGATCGCCGGGAGCAGGAGCAACGGCGCTGCGGCCAAGAGAACTCCGCGGATCATGCGCACGCTGACCCCGCGACCCGCGCCCGAGTGGCGCGCTCTCATCAAACGCTCACTCGGCCTGGGTGCCCCGGGGCCCTGCGAAACAGCGAACGAGCAGGCGGTCGATTGCGCGCAGGCGCAGGCGGCTTCCCAGCTGAACGGAGGGTGTGGCGCATCGTGCACGCCCACCGATACGGATTCGCCACACCCACGAGCGCCGACGAGGGGCGTGGCGAATCGCGCACGCCGACCGCTACGAATTCGCCACAGCCGACGGACGCGCGCCGTCGCGGCGATCCTGCTGTTAGCGGCGGTCGATCGGTATCTCGAAGGGCTTGACGTCCTTCGTCCGGACGAGCGACGAGCCCGTGGCGCCCTCGTAGCGCACGATGTCGGCCTTGACCGCCTCGCGCTTGCCCTCGAGCGCCGCGATCTCGGTCTCGAGCTCCGTGCGGCGGCGCTCGAGCAGGGCGACGCGGCGGCGCGTGCGATCGAGCTGCTGCTCGAGCTCGAGCACCTTCTCGACGCCGGCGAGGTTCAGGCCGAGCTCGGCGGTCATCTGCTGGATGCGGCGCAGGCGCTCAACGTCCTGGTGGGAGTACAGGCGCGTGCCCTTCGGGGAGCGCTTGGGCTCGATCAGCCCG
This sequence comes from Solirubrobacteraceae bacterium, assembly GCA_035942495.1. GTDB lineage: Bacteria > Actinomycetota > Thermoleophilia > Solirubrobacterales > Solirubrobacteraceae > CADCVQ01. The sequence goes on along the minus strand of DASZDB010000030.1, from coordinate 240 downwards.
CGTTGCTCGTACATGCGCAGCGTCTGCGGGTGCATGTCGGCGAGCTCGGCGGCGACGGAGATCATGAACACGCCGCGGTCGGAGGACACCTCCACTCGCGTGGTGGTGGTGGTGGTCGTCGTGGTGCGCCGTCGCGTGCTCATGTCTGAAACAGCCCCTTGCGCGGGTTGCCGTTGAAGACCTTCGCCAGATCGTCCACTGCAGCCTCCTGTTCGGCCGTCAGCCTGTCGGGCATATCCA
>DASZDB010000029.1:0-3233 GCA_035942495.1 Solirubrobacteraceae bacterium | reverse complement strand
CGTCGAACCCGTTCGTCTCGCGCGACGGGCGCTCGAGCTTCGTCGCCGTATACCTGCGCTCGGGCGCCGACGGCGAGGCGGCCGGCGCGCGAATCGAGCGCAGGCTCGCGGGTCTGCGCGGGGTGCTCGTCGGCGGCGGCGCAGTGGCGGGGCCGGTGGTCGGCGACCAGGTCTCCGAGGACCTCGCGAAGGCGGAGATGCTGGCCTGCCCGCTGCTCTTCCTGCTCACGCTCGTCGTCTTTCGCGGCGCGGTCGCGGCGCTCCTGCCCCTCTTCGTCGGCCTGCTGACGATCATGATGACGTTCCTCGGGCTGCGGCTCTTCAACGAGGCGACGGCGCTTTCGATCTTCGCGCTGAACCTCGCGATCGGGCTCGGACTCGGACTCGCGATCGACTACTCGCTGTTCGTCCTCTCGCGCTACCGCGAGGAGATGGAGCAACACGGACCGGGGCGCGAGGCGCTGACGCGCACGCTGCGCACGGCCGGCCGAACCGTCGTGTTCAGCTCGCTGACGGTGGCGGCGGCGATGCTCTCGCTGCTCGTCTTCCCGCAGCGCTTCCTGTACTCGATGGCGATCAGCGGCTCGCTCACCGCGCTGGCCGCGGGGCTCATCTCGCTCGTCGCCCTGCCCGCCGTGCTCATGCTGCTCGGCCCGCGCGTCGACGCGCTCGCGCCGAAGCGCTGGCGCCGCCGCCACGTCAGCACGGAGCGTGGCTTCTGGTACCGGCTGTCGCACGGCGTCATGCGCCGGGCGCTGCTCATCGCCGTCGCCACCTCTGCGGTCCTCATCGCCGCCGGGATCCCGTTCACCCGGATCGAGTTCACCGGCGTCGACGCGAGCGTGCTGCCCGACAGCGCGGTGCCCAAGCAGGTCGACACCGCGCTGCGGACCGAGTTCCCGCCTGGGCGGGCGTCGCCGCTGCACGTCGCGGTCGACGCGCCACGCGGCAGCGCCGGCGAGCTGCGCGCCTACGCGCAGCGCCTGCAGGGCCTCGAGAGCGTGGCGGCGGTCGAGCCGCCGCGCTTCGTCGGCGACGACACCTGGCTGGTCACCGTCGCCCCGGAGGGCGGCGCGCTGGACCAGCGGGCGCTCGATCTCGTGCGCGCCGTGCGCGCCGGTCCCGCGCCAGGCGACGTCCGCGTCGCCGGCGAGTCCGCGCGCTTCGTCGATCAGCGCGCCGGCCTCGCCGACCGGCTGCCGCTCGCGATCGCGGTGCTGGCGATCACCACGCTGCTGCTCCTGTTCGTGATGACGGGCTCGGTCGTGCTGCCGTTCAAGGCGCTGTTGATGAACCTGCTCGGCATCAGCGCCGCGTTCGGCGTGCTCGTCCTCGTCTTCCAGGACGGCCGGCTCGAGGGGCTGCTGGACTACACGAGCCAGGGCGCGCTCGAGATCACCCAGCCGCTCGTGCTGCTGGCGATCGTCTTCGGCCTGAGCACGGACTACGGCGTCTTCCTGCTCACGCGGATCAAGGAGGCGCGCGACGCGGGCGCGACGAACGACGAGGCCGTCGCGCTCGGCCTGCAGCGCACCGGACGCATCGTGACTGCCGCCGCGCTGTTGCTCTGCGTGGCGCTCGGCGCGTTCGCGACGTCGCAGATCGTCTTCATCAAGCAGCTCGGGGTCGGCGCGGCGGCGGCCGTCCTGATCGACGCGTTCATCGTGCGGGCGCTGCTCGTCCCCGCGCTCATGAAGCTCCTCGGCGAGCGCAACTGGTGGGCGCCGCGGCCGCTGGCGCGCCTGCACGCGCGGCTTCGCCTCAGCGAAGGCTGAGCGCAAGCCGCCTACAGCAGCACAAGCGCGTACAGCGCGACGCCCAGCAGCGTCGCCGCCGCGATGCGCAGCGCGTCGTCGCGGTGGCCGTCGGCGAAGCGGACGATCGCCAGGACGGCCCCGACCAGCGGCAGGACCGCGGCGAGGAGAAGCGCAAACAGCGCACGCAGGCGATCGAGCATCGCGCGCAGGCTCGCAGATGCGCGAGGTGCTCGAGTGGTACCGGTCGACGACGTTCGCGCCACCGGCAGGCCCGCGGAGTGGCGAATGGTCGCGGCCCGCACGAACGACGCGCCGGCGCCTGAGCGTGCCCGCCCCACACGGCCTGCGACGCCGATATCCTCGACCCATGGGCGACCTTCGTGTCGCGCGCGACGGCGCGTTCTACGGCGTCAGCATTCGCGGTGTCCTCGAATCCGGAGCCGGCGAGCCGCTGTACGTCTCGATCCGCGCCACGCGCGTGGAGTGGTGCGAGCCGGGCCACCCCGACGCCGGGCCGGACGGCTGGATCCGTGCGGAGGCGCCGGACGGGCTCGACGGCGAGCTCGAGCTGCGCTTCACCCGCGACAAGGTCCACGAGCGCGCGATCGCCCAGCTGGAGGTGTGGCGCGCCGACACGCCGCCGAACCTCGTCGGCGTCAGCTCGGTGGAGCAGCAGTACGTCGGCCTCATCGACCAGGATGCCGGCAACGGCGTCGGCATCCAGCACAACGAGGAGCGCCAGGATCGCTCTGCCGCGCGCGCCTACGCGACGTGGTCGAGCGGCAAGCTGCGCACGGCGGACTGAGGCACTGCGCGGTCGCCGCGTGCGACGACCGCCCGCCGCCCTACGTGCTCGAGCCGCCTTCGGCGATCGCGATGAACGCCTCCCAACGGCGCTTGTCGCGCGAGCAGCGACGCAGCTCCTCGCTGTCGGGCTCGGCCGCCGAGACGCCGTCCTCGGCCTGGCTCAGCTTCTCGCGCAGATCGGCGACGTCGAGCTCGTCGGGCGTGTGCGCCTCCTCGACGAGCACGAGCACGCCGTCCTCGGAGACCTGCACGTAGCCCTCGCCCTGCGCATAGCGCACGATGTCGCTCTCGCTGCGGTACAGCCGCAGCTCGGTCGGCACGAGCATGCCGAGCAGCGGCTGGTGGCGCGCGAGGATGCCGATGGAGCCGACCTCGGTCCGCGTCGCGACCATCCCGACCTCTTCGTCGAAGACCGACCCCTCCGGGGTCAGCACCTCGACGCGGAACGGAGTCTGAGCCACTACTTCTCGTCCTCGGCGCCGGCGTCGTCGTCGTCCTCGTCGGCCGCCTGCTTCTCGTCCTTGGCGTCGCCGTCGTCGTCCTTCTTGCCGCTCGCGGCCTTGACGACGTCGTCGATCGTGCCCTTCAGGAAGAACGCCGACTCCGGCACGTCGTCGTGCTGGCCGTCGATGATCTCCTTGAAGCCGCGGATCGTCTCGGCGATCGGGA
>DASZDB010000028.1:0-4027 GCA_035942495.1 Solirubrobacteraceae bacterium | reverse complement strand
GCCGGCCGGGTCGCCCGATCCGGTCAGGCCGGACGGCGGGAAGTCCGTCTTCAGGCGGCGGTTGTCGACGCGGATGACGAGCCGATTGGTGCCCTTGCGCTTCAGCGCGCTGCGCGGCAGGCGCAGGTCAAACGGCAGGTAGGCGCCGGTGTTGCGGCCGATCGCGACGCCGTTGAGCCATATACGCGCACGGTAGTTGACCGACTCGAAGCGCACGAGCCAGTCCATCCGCGCCCGAGCGTCGGGCAGGCGGAAGTCCTTGCGGTACCACGCGACGGTGCCGGTCATCGAGGCGACCGAGGCGTCGCCGACGTTCCAGGCGTTCGGGACCGTCAGCGCCGCCCAGCCGTCGCGGGCGGGCCGGCGCTGGAAGGCATCGCGCAGGCCGACCCCCGCGTCGTCGCGGCGAAACAGCCACTCCCCGCCGAGCAGGTAGCGGTTGTCGGGGCCGTCCTGGTAGATCGTCCCGCGGGTGATGCCGTCGGCCGGGGCAGCCGCGGCTGCCGGCGACGCCGGGCACAGCGTCGCCACGGCCACGATCGCGAGCAGGGGGAGCAGGGGTGCGGGCAGGCGGAGAGAGCGCATGTGTCGACGGCGCACAACACCGCCTGCCGTCGCGAGTTGTGCCGGGGGCCGTCGGTCAGGACGGGCAGCTCGACTCGCGGCCGATCGGGGCTGTGACGCGCAGGAGGCTAACGGTCATCCCGGCGAACACGTTGCCATCGCGGCGTACGAGCACGCACTGCACGGTGGTCTCGGCTTCGCGACCGGCGGGAAACCACACGACGCGCGTGTACGTCGTGCGCGAGCGCAGGGCGTGCGCCGTCTGCGACTGATACAGCGCGACCTTCAGCTCGGCGTCGCGGCGCAGCCGGCGCGCGTTGTCGCGCACGACATCGGCGCAGGCCGGGTCCGCGCAGTCCTCCAGGCGGCGCAGCATCTCGGCCGCGTCGCCGCGCATCTGCGCGCGCAGCAGATCGACGACCCGCGCGCGCTCGACGGTGTCGTTGTTGATCCAGCGGGCCACGACGAAGCTGGCCGCGATCAGCACGAGGATGCCGGCGATGATCAGGGGGCGCTTCACGCGGCCATCATCACGGGCGCGTGGTGTGGCTGCGTCGGCGGCGCGGTGCGGCGGTGAGCCTGCTCAGCCGGTGGGGTGGAAGTCGTCGCCGTTGAGCTCCAGGAAGCGCATGACCGACGCCTCCTGGTGGTCGAGTCGCTGAGCGGTGCGGCGGGCGTGGACGACCGCGCGCTCCTCGAAGTCCTCCAGGCAGCTCGCGGGGTCGTCGGAGAGCGGGTAGACGTGCACGAGATCCTGCTGGGCGCAGACGATGCCGAGCGGCGGCGGTCCCTGCGAGAGCGTGCGCGCGCCGCAGACGGCGGCGACGAGCATGCGCCGCTCGGGCGCCGAGAGGGCGACGGGCATCAGGCGATGGGCCGGCAGCTTGACGCCGAGCTCGATCGACCGGTCGACGGTGACGTCGCTCCCGGCGGCCGCGGCGAGCGGGCCCGCCCAGACGGCCAGCACGGTGTCGGCGGCGACGATCGCGTCGCGCAGTGCGCGGGCCTGCTCGGCGTAGAGCTCCTCGGCCTCGTCGCGCGAGCCGGCGTCCGCAAGGTCCAGGTCACAGGGGACGCGCAGCAGCTCGGAGGCGCCGACGGCCGAGCCGGCGGCGCGCCCGCCGTGAGCGACGTAGGTCTGCAGCGTGCCGAGGTCGCGGCGGCCGTGGAAGATCACGGTCAGCGCCTCCGCGAGGGCGAGGTCGGACACCTTCAGGGCGACCGCCGCGCTGCACTCGGCATCGATGAGCGCGCGCTGCAGCAGGTCGTCGGCGTCGGTCATGTGAGCGTCCCTCTCTGGTTCCGACTCATGGTGACGCCCGGGGGGTACCCTGCGCAACCATGAAGCTCCTATACAAGCCGTTCGGCATCGTCATCGGCCTCATCGCCGGTTTCCTCGCACGTCAGGTCTTCAGCCAGGTCTGGGGGTACATCGACACGCGGGAGCCTCCGAAGCCCACCGACGAGGAGCCCACCTGGGGCAAGGTACTGGGCGCGGCGGCGGTTCAGGGGGCGACGTTCGCGGTCACCAAGGCGGCCGTCAATCGCAGCGGCGCCAAGGGCTTTCACTGGCTGACGGGCATCTGGCCGGGAGCCAAGCGGCCCGAGAAGGAGTAGGGGCCCGCCGGCGTCCGGCGCCGTAACACCGGGACCGACGGGCCGCAGCGAACATGGTGGCGCACGACCCGCGGCGGGTGGACGGACGTCTGAGGACTCAGCCCTGTCCGGAGCCCCTGAGCACGTAGCCGCGCTCCGCGAGCACGGCAAGGTCGTCCTCGAAGGCCGCGAACTCGCGGGACTTCAGGTGCTCGAGCGGGATGCCGGTGGGCCCGCTGCGACGCAGCCAGCTGCGCAACGTCCTTGGCCCGATCCGCTGCGCCGCCTCGGCGGTGAGCGCGAGCAGGATCGCGAGCTCCGGCCGGTGGTCGAGCTCGCCGGTGATGACGGCCAGCGGATCGACGTCGAGCACCTCGCACAGCTCGTCATCGCTGAGCCCGAGGCGCAGCATGAGCTCTACGGCGGGCGAGTTCATACCGCGACGGTATCGCCCGAGCGGCCGTTGCGAACGCGCTCACGGACGAGCGCGTCGAGCTGCGCGCCGACGAGGACCGCCGATGCGGCGAGGTACAGGTACGTCAGCGCGACGACGATCGTCGCCAGCGCGCCGAAGATCGAGCCGTAGTCCGCCAGCGATGTGAGGTACGCCGCGAAGACGAGCGACGTGAGGACCCACGCGACCACCACCACGATCGAGCCGAACCCCACCCACTGCGCCGGCTGATGGTCGGCCGGTGCGTAGGCAATGAGGACGGTCACCACCGCGAAGAGCAGCGCCAGCGCCACCGGCCAGCGCAACCACAGCAGCGGGGCGGCGTCGATACCCGCCGCGCGCGCCGCCTCGTCGCCGAGCACGGCGCATCCGGCGGCGAGGAGCAGTAGCGCCGCGACCGCCGCCCCCAGCACGAGCGAGTCGCGCAGCCGCTCGAAGAACGTGCGCTCGCGATGGCTGTCGTAGATGCGGCCGAAGACGTCCATGATCGCCCGCATCCCGGCCGACACCTTCCAGATCGCGAGCGCCGCACCGGCCAGGATCCAGAAGGTCTGCTGTCCGCCCAGCACGCGGCGGATGGTGTCGTCGACGACTTGGAAGGCGGGGGGCGACATCGCCTCGCGGGCCGCCGGCGCCCACTCCTGCGTCCACTGCTCGTCCAGGCCCAGGCCGCCGAGTACGCCGAGGCCGAAGAGCACGAGCGGGATGATCGCGAACAGGACCTGAAACGCGATCGCGCTGGAGAACGTCAGCAGGTCGCGCTCCTCGAAGGCGCGCGTCACGTCGCGGTACGCCTCGCGCAGTGTCACGGCACGCAGCTCCTCGGCGACGTGGTGCAGGAGCTTCATCGCAGTTCGGCGTACCCGGCGCGCGCGCGCCGTGGTCCGAAGCGGCTAGAAGAGCTGGTTCTCGCCGCCGAACACGTCGCTCACCGAGCGGTCCGAGAAGATGCTGCGGATCGAGTCGGTGAGCAGCTCGGCGCAGGAGAGGACCGTGATGTTGTCCGGGGCTCCGGCGCGCAGCGGGATCGTGTCGGTGACGACGATCTGCTCGATGCCGGCGTCCGCGATGTTCTCGTAGGCGTTGCCGCTGAGCACGGGGTGCGTCGCGGCGGCGTAGACGGCGCGCGCACCGGCGTCGAGGACCGTCTGGCTGGCGACCCTCAGCGTGCTGGCGGTGTCGATGATGTCGTCGACGATGACGGCGGTCTTGCCCTTGACGTCACCGATGACGTAGCCGATCTCGGCGACCTGCTGGGCCGGGCGCTCCTTGTCGAGGATCGCGAGGTCCGCGCCGAGCTTGGAGGCGAACTTCTTGTTGAGCTTGACGCGGCCGGCGTCGGGCGCCACGACGACGAGGTCCTGCAGCCCGAGGTCGCGGAAGTACTGGGTGAGGATGAACAGCGCGGTCATG
>DASZDB010000027.1:0-2133 GCA_035942495.1 Solirubrobacteraceae bacterium | reverse complement strand
GTGATCGTCACGCCCGCGACCGGCGCCTACGGGTACGCGATGGCCAACAACTACAACGGCGTGCCGCGCCCGCCGGTGGTCATGGTCTCCCACGGCGACGCCCGGCTGGTCGTGCGGCGCGAGACGTACGACGACCTGTTCGCGCGCGATGTCGAGTAGCGCGACGTTCAACATCGGCCTGCTCGGCCACGGCACCGTCGGAGCGGCGTTCGCGACGCTGCTCGAGCAGCGGGCAGACCACGTCGCCGCGATCACGGGGCTGCGGCCGCAGATCAGCGGCGTCCTGACGCGCTCGCGCGGCGACTTCGACGAGATCCTCGCCGGCTGCGACCTGATCGTCGAGCTCATGGGCGGTCTGGAGCCCGCGCGCGAGTACGTCCTGCGGGCGATGCAGTCCGGCCGCCACGTCGTGACCGCCAACAAGCAGCTGCTCAGCCAGCACGGCGAGGACCTGTGGGGCGCCGCGCGCGAGAACGGGGTGCAGCTGCGCTTCGAGGCCGCCGTCGCGGGCGTCGTGCCGGTGATCCGCGTCCTGCAGGAGTCGCTCGCCGGCGCCCACGTCGATCGCGTGCACGGGATCGTCAACGGGACGACGAACTACGTCCTCACGGAGATGGCCCGCACCGGCTGCTCGTACGCCGACGCGCTCGCGGGCGCGCAGCGCCTCGGCTACGCCGAGGCCGACCCGACCGATGACGTCAACGGCAAGGACGCGGCCGCGAAGATGGCGATCATCGCGCGGCTGGCGTTCGACACCCCGGTCCACATCGACCAGGTCACCTACGAGGGCATCGAGCTCATCACGGCCGACGACATGGAGTACGCCCACGAGCTCGGCCTGGGCCTGAAGCTCATCGGGACCGCCGAGCGGATCGACGGCAAGCTCGCCGTGCGCGTGCACCCGGCGTTTCTGTACTCGGGCCACCCGCTGGCCAGCGTGCACGGCCCGTTCAACGCCGTGACCGTGGAGTCCGAGGCGATCACCGAGATCACGATGTCGGGTCCCGGCGCCGGCGGCCCGCAGACGGCGAGCGCCGTGCTCGGCGACGTCATCAGCGCGATGATCCCGCCCGCCTCGACGCCCGAGACGACGCAGGCGCTGGAGATCGTCGACGACGTCGAGTCCTCGTTCTATCTGCACATGGAGGTGGCCGACCGGCCCGGCGTGCTGGCTCAGGTCGCGCTCGTCCTCGGCGAGCACGGCGCCTCGATCAAGTCCGTCGTGCAGAAGGGCCTGGGGGAGAAGGCGCGCCTGGTGATGGTCGTGCACCCGGTGCTCGAGTCGCGGTTCTTCGCCGCCGTCGAGCAGATCGCGGGCCTCGACTTCCTGCGCTCGCGGCCGCGGGCGATCCGGGTGATCGACGAGGAGTTCGTCTAGCGGCGTCGGGAACTGCGTACGCCAACGACCCACTAGGGTCACGGCCGATGCCCGGACTCATGGAGCGCTACCGCGCGCGCCTGCCCTTCGCCGCCGACGATCCCGTCGTCTCGCTCGGCGAGGGCACGACGCCGCTCGTCCACGCGCCGCACCTCTCCGAGCTCGTCGACGCCGAGGTGTGGCTCAAGCTCGAGGGCCTCAACCCGACCGGCTCGTTCAAGGACCGCGGGATGACCTGCGCCGTCAGCGCGGCCGTGCGCGAGGGCGCGAAGGCGGTCATCTGCGCCTCGACCGGCAACACCGCCGCGAGCGCCGCCGCCTACGCGACGCGGGCGGGCCTGACGTGCGCCGTGATCGTCCCCGAGGGCAAGATCGCGCAGGGCAAGCTCGCCCAGGCGCTCATGCACGGCGCGCGCGTGATCGCGCTGCGCGGGAACTTCGACCAGGCGCTGACGCTCGTGCGTGCGCTCACCGACCGCCAGCCGATCGCGCTCGTCAACTCCGTCAACCGCTTCCGTCTCGAGGGCCAGAAGACCGCGGCCTTCGAGATCGTCGAGCAGCTCGGCACGCTCGACGGGCTCTGCATCCCCGTCGGCAACGCCGGCAACATCACGGCCTACTGGAAGGGCTTCGCGGAGGACGACGTCGCGCCGCGGCTGTTCGGCTTTCAGGCCGAGGGGGCCGCGCCGCTCGTGCTCGGCAAGAAGGTCGAGCAGCCCGAGACGGTCGCCAGCGCGATCCGGATCGGCAATCCC
>DASZDB010000026.1:0-6747 GCA_035942495.1 Solirubrobacteraceae bacterium | reverse complement strand
GTTGGAGCCCGCGCTGGCGGGCTCGCTCGGCGCCGGGTCGGCAGCGGGCGCGGCGAGCGCCTGCACGGCGCCCGGCCGCGGCGGCGGCTGCTCCTTGGCGACGAGCACGCTGCGGGCAAGCTTGCCGAGGCCCGCGTACGTGTAGGTGTTGCCGTAGGCGTCGCGCAGCACGACGAACCGGCCCAGCTGCGAGCTGCGGCCCATGCGCATGATCCGGCCGTCTTGCACGGCGACGGCCGGCGCCCCGGCCGGCGCGTCGATGCGCAGGTCGCGGCGCGGGGGCGCCCCCGCGATGCGGCGCGTGTACGTCATGCGGGCCGCGATCGGCGAGCGGCCCTGCGTGAGGCCGGTCAGCGAGCCGACGAGGTCCGAGGGCAGCCCCGCGATGAAGCGCGCCCGCTCGAGCACCGAGTCGACGTACCAGTTCGCATGGTTGTAGGCGAAGATCGCCCGGCGCAGATCCTCCTCGGCACCGGCCGCCTTGAGGTAGCGCGCCGCGGCGAAGATCGCGTCGACGGGGTTGTACGGGTCCTTGCGGCCGTCCTCGTTGGCGTCGACGCCGTAGGCGCGCCAGCTGGCGGGCATGAACTGCATCCATCCGGTCGCCCCCGCCGACGAGACGTTCAGGTTGCGGCCGTAGTCGGTCTCGATCTCGTTGATCGCCGCCAGGACCTCCCACGGGATGCCGTACTGGATCCCCGCCGCCTGGTAGATCGAGAGCAGAAACGGCGGGATCGCGAAATGACGGATGAAGAAGTTCGGGATCTGTCCGGCCGCGCCGGACGGTGGCAGGGCGCCGCCCAGCGCTCCGCCGCCGAGCGCGCCGGCCTCTCCCGGCGCGCCCTCGGCGGCTTCCTGGTCTTCGCCGTCGGCCCCCTCGCCGCTCTTCGTCAAGCGACCCGGCGTGGTCTCGCGCGGCGGCACCGGGACCTCAGCGCGCGGGCGCTCCTCGGGCACGACGAACGTCGGTAGCGAGTCGCGGGCGAAATCCAGCGGCGCGCCGACGGGCGGCGTGTAGAGGCGCGACGACTGCGGCGGCGACGGCGCAGGGGGCGGTGCGGGCGCCGGCGCCTCGGGCGAGGTCACGGCCGGCGGCGGCTCGGGGGCCGAGGCCGGGGTCGTCGTGGTCGCCGTGCCCGAATCTGGCGCAGGCGACGACGTCGTGGGCTTCGAGGCGTCGGGGGCAGGATCCTCAGCGCCGGCGCCCAGCGGCGCGGGCACGGCAGCGATGCCCACGCCCAGCGCGAGGATCGTGGCGAGTCGCCGAGAATTGCGACTGGGCGGTGTTGGGGACTCGATCAGGGGTCCTCGCAGCGCGTCATGGCCGGGGCACGATCCCCAGCCGCCTGCGCACCGTACCGGACTTCACGGCGGCGGTCTGCGACACCTCGTGCCGCGGGACGGCGAGGCCGCGGGCGCGCAAGCGGACGGTGCGTAGTCTTCGGCCGATGCATCCGACCGAGCACCGCGGACTGCGCGAGCTGTACGCGACGGCCCGCCAGCTGCGCAACCACTGGCGCGCGCTGGCCGACCGGATCGACGCGCACGCGCCGCAGGAGGCGCAGGCGCTGCGCTCGGGCGCCGACGTCGCGGGGGCGCTGCTCGGCGAGCTGGGGGACGTCACCGCCGCGCGCGGCCTGTGGGGCAAGCCGATGGCGCAGGGCCTCGGTGCCCGCCTCGCCGGCGTCCACAACGGGCTGCTCGACACCACGCTCGAGGTCAACCAGGCGCTGCGTTTCGCCGTGCTCGACGTCGTCCACGTCGTCACGCTGCTGGACTACCTGGCGCGCGCCGCCGCGCAGGACGACGACGGCGAGCTGCAGCGGTTCCTCGAAGCCTGGGCGCAGCGGCTGGGCGCGCAGGCAGACGTGGTACGCGCGGCGGCCGTCGCCCTCGGGGACGAGCCCGATCGCGCCGTGCGGGCCTGCGCTCCCGGCCTCGCCGGCCGCGTCGGACACGGCGCCGCCAGTGCGCTGGGCACGTTCGGCGAGTGGTTCGACCGGCGCGCCCAGCGTTGAGCCGCGGATCGCCGCCCGCCAAGCGACAGCGCTGCGCGGGCCCGCACCGGCCGGCCTCGGCGGCCACCTCGCACACGTTCGCGGGCGTCGCTGCGCTCGCTCGTCGCCTCACCCATGACCGTAGTTAGCGCTGCCGCCGATCCTGTGACCGGGCCGGCGCCGAACGGACCTTCCCTACGCCGCGTCGCTGCGCTCGGCGTCGCGCTCGATGTCCGCGCGCAGCGTGCGCAGCGCCTGGCGGATGATCCGCGAGACCTGCATCTGCGAGACGCCGACGAGGCGCGAGATCTCCGTCTGGGTGAGGTCCTCGGCGAAGCGCAGGCGCAGCACCTCGCGGTCGCGGTCGGAGAGCACGCCGAAGGCGCCGTCGAGCAGGACCCGCATCTCGGCGCGCCCGATCTCGGGGTCACGTGACCCGATCGAGTCGGCGAGCGTCACGTCGTCGCCCGCCGGCTCGTCGAGCGAGCGGGTGCGGCGCGCCTCCTGGCTCTGGATCGTCAGCAGCACCTCCTCGAAGGGCTCCTCGACCGTGTCCGCGAGCTCCCGCACGGTCGGCGACCGCCCGAGCTGCGTCGTCAGCTCGTCGCGCGCCTTCGCGAGCCGGATCTGCAGCTCCTGCATGCCCCGCGGCACGCGCATCGCCCAGGTCTTGTCTCGGAAGTGGCGTTTGATCTCGCCGAGGACCGTCGGCGTGGCGTAGGACGAGAAGCGCACGTCGCGCGAGAGGTCAAAGCCCTCGATCGCCTTCATGATCCCGACGCAGGCGACCTGCACGAGATCGTCGATCGGCTCGCCGCGGCCGCTGTAGCGCCCCGCCAGCGCGCGGGCGAGCGGCACCATCTCCTCCGCCAGCGTGTCCCGCGCGCGGGTGTCCCCGTGCACGTGATACGCCCGCAGAAGCGTGCGCTCGCGGTCGGCCCGACCGGCGTTCCTGCTTGCCCCCTCGCTCACCTCCGCTACAGCCTCCCACACCGCGCGCACGGCGGCATGTGCGGTGAGCCGGCGCCCGCCGCGGGCGGCGTCAACCCTGCTCGAGCGGCGCCATCGTGAGGCCCGCGCCCTGCAGGTGATCCCAGTACAGCTCGGCGGCTTCGCGATGCCCGGTCCACACGATCGCCAGGCCGCTGCGGTGGATCGTGTCGGCGATCCGGAAGCCCTGATCGACGCTCACGCCGGGGATGTAGCGCGCCAGCGTGTGCGCGACGTGATCGAAGGTGTTGTGATCGTCGTTGCGGACGATGACACGCCAGTGCCCGCCCAGCCCGCTGCCGGGCAAACCCGTGCGCGGCTTCTCGATCGTCTGGCTCATACGAATTCGCAGGATACGAGCGCTCAGCTCGTTGCGCCAGTGTCCCGAAGGCGGTTGAGGTAGCGATCGATCCCGAGCCATTGGTCCTCGGGCGGCATCGCCTGTGCGAACGAGACGGCGGTCTGCGCGTCGAGCGTCTCGGCGAGCTTCGCGCGCACCGCGGCGGCGTAGCCGGCGCGGTCGGTGCGGGCGGCCAGCTCGGCGGCCTGGACGAGCGCCTCGCGCAGGCGCGCGAGATGCGGGGCGACGTCGCGGAAGTCGCCGAAGTGCGTGATCGCGAGCGTCTGTGGCTCCCACGCCTCGATCGTGTCCAGCGACGACTGCCAGGCCGCGAGGTCGAAGTCCGGCGGCGGCGTCGGCGCGAGCACCAGATCGCCGGGCGGCAGTCGCACGCCCGCGGTGTCGCCGGGGAACACCCAGCCGCTGTCGGCGTGGCGATAGGAGACGTGGTGCGACGCGTGCCCGGGCGTGTAGGCGACGTCCCAGCCGTCGCGGGTCTCGCCACCGCGCAGCACGTGCAGGTTCTGGGCCGGGATCGGCACCACCTCGCCCCAGAGCCGGTCGAACTCCTCGCCGTACAGGCGCTTGGCCGAGGCGATGAGGCGGGTCGGATCGGCCAGGTGGCGCGCGCCGCGCTCGTGGACCCAGACCTCGAGGTCCGGCCAGCGGCGCACGAGAGCGCCGGCTGCGCCCGCGTGGTCGAAGTGGATATGCGTCAGCAGCAGCGCCCGCGGTTCCTCGTCGCCGAGCGCGTCGAGCAGGATGTCCGATGTCGACTCGGGGCCGGGGTCGACGATGACATCGTCCACCTGCCAGACGCAGATCACGTGCTCGAGGCCCTCGTGGAAGACATCGATTGCGCGCATGCGCTGTTGACGCTAGCGAGTCGCTCCTGCGCATCCGGCGAACGAACCCGCGGGGGCCGCTAGGCCGCCGGCAGCGCGCGCGCTCGCCGCAACGAGCGCCGCCGCGCTGCCGCGGCGCACGAACTGACGCCGCGTGTGCCGTTCGCTCATGTTCGGGCCAACGGCGAGAAGCCTCGAGATTGCGGCCGGGTCTACGCCTCTTCTTCGGCGGCGTCGGGGCCGTCCGTGTCGTCGTCGGGCGTGGCGTCCGCATCGCCGCCGCCTTCCTCCATCACCGCCGAGACGTCGAGCGCGCCGCCGTCGTCGCCGCCGTCATCGCCGCCCGCGCCCGCGGCCGGCCCGGCCTCCTCGGCCTTGGCGATCTGCTCGTCGGTCAGCGCATCGACCCCGACCGGGATCTCGCTCTCCGGCGCGTCCCCGGCGCCTGCGTCCGGGTCCGCGTGGCCCTCCACCTCGGGCTCGACGCCCTGACCGGTGGTCGCGCCCGGATCGTCCGCCTTGTCGGCGTGCGTCTGCTTCGCCTCATCGATGGTCTCGCCTACTTCGTCTTCGGCCATGAAAACCTCTCCCCTGGTCGTCTTTGCACTGGCCCTACCCGTTCGACGGGCGACCATACCTGAGGCCCCGCGAGTACGATCTGACGCGATGAGCCAGACACCCGCTCACCGGCTGCCCGAACCGGATCGGCCTTGGATGATGCGCACGTACGCAGGGCATTCGACCGCGCGAAAGTCCAACGAGCTCTACCGCTCGAACCTCGCCAGGGGCCAGACCGGCCTCTCGATCGCGTTCGACCTGCCGACGCAGACGGGCTACGACGCCGACCACGAGCTCGCCCGCGGCGAGGTCGGCAAGGTCGGCGTGCCGATCGCCCACCGCGGCGCGATGGCCGAGCTCATGGACGGCATCCCGCTGGAGACGATGAACACGTCGATGACGATCAACGCGACGGCGCCCTGGCTGCTCGCCCTGTACATCGTCACGGCCGAATCCGATCCGGCTCATCCCGTCGACCCGCGCGTCCTGCAGGGCACGACCCAGAACGACATCATCAAGGAGTTCCTCGCGCGCGGGACGTATGCCTTTCCGCCCGCCCCTTCGATGCGGCTGACGGCCGACCTGGTCGCCTACACCGTGACCGAGGTTCCGCGCTGGAACCCGATCAACATCTGCTCCTACCACCTGCAGGAGGCGGGCGCGACGCCGGTCCAGGAGATCGCCTACGCGCTGTCGAATGCGATCGCCGTGCTCGACGCCGTCCGTGCGCGTGTGAACGAGGATCTCATGGGCAAGGTCTTCTCGCGGATCTCGTTCTTCGTCAACGCCGGCGTGCGGTTCATCGAGGAGCACGCCAAGCTGCGCGCGATGGGCCGGCTCTGGGAGCAGATCGGCCGCGAGCGCTACGGCGTCGAGGATCCCAAGCACCTGCGCTTCCGCTACGGCGTGCAGGTCAACTCGCTGGGGCTGACCGAGTCGCAGCCCGAGAACAACGTCCAGCGCATCGCGCTCGAAGCGCTCGGCGTCACGCTCGGCCGCAACGCGCGCGCGCGGGCGATCCAGCTGCCCGCCTGGAACGAGGCGCTGGGGCTGCCGCGGCCGTGGGACCAGCAGTGGTCGCTGCGCATCCAGCAGATCCTCGCCTTCGAGACCGATCTGCTCGAGTACCCCGACATCTTCGAGGGATCCGTGGTGATGGACGGCCTCGTGGCCGAGCTGGCCGAGGGCGCGCGGGCGGAGATGGCGGTCGTCGAGGAGCACGGCGGCGCCGTCGAGGCCGTGCCGTACATGAAGTCCTCGCTGGTGGACTCCCACCGCGAGCGGATCCGCCGCATCGAGGCCGGCGAGCTCATCGTCGTCGGCCACAACAAGTACCGCGAAACGGCGCCCTCGCCGTTGGCCGAGGGCGAGGACGGCGGGATCATGACGGTCGACTCGGGCGTCGAGGCCGAGGCGATCGCCGCGCTCGAGGAGTGGCGTGCCACCCGCGACGCCGCCGCGGTGGAGCAGGCGCTCGAGGAACTGCGTCGGGTCGCCGCCGACGACAGCCAGAACATCATGCCCGCCACCATCGCCGCCGCCCGCGCCGGGGCCACGACCGGCGAGTGGGCGCAGGCATTGCGCGACTCCTTCGGCGACTACCGCGCGCCGACCGGCGTCGGCGAGGCGTCGGCGGGACCGCCGCACACCGACCCCAGCCACCCCGAGCTCGAGGAGCTGCGCGACGAGGTCGCCCGCGTCGGCGACGCGCTCGGGCGCCGGATCAAGATCCTCGTCGGCAAGCCCGGCCTCGACGGGCATTCCAACGGCGCCGAGCAGATCGCCGTGCGCGCGCGCGACGTCGGCATGGAGGTCGTCTACGAGGGGATCCGGCTGACGCCCGCGCAGATCGTCACGTCGGCGCTGCAGGAGGGCGTCCACGTGATCGGCCTCTCGATCCTGTCGGGCTCGCACCGCGAGCTGATCCCGGGGATCATCGAGCGGCTGCGGGGCGCGGGCGTCGAGGCGCCCGTCATCGTCGGCGGGATCATCCCGGAGGCCGACGTGCCCGCGTTGA
>DASZDB010000025.1:0-1836 GCA_035942495.1 Solirubrobacteraceae bacterium | reverse complement strand
ACGACGCTCGACGCCACGCCGACCGCCAGACACGCCGCGAGCAGGAGCGGATCGACGAGCGCCGGCACTGCGCTGACGACGAGAAACGGCGCGAGCGCCACGGCGCCGATGAGCATCGCCAGCGCCAGCCCGTCACGCGGGCGCAGCCCCGGATCGGCGGCGACGCGGTGGCCCAGGACGATGTACGCCGCCCAGCACGCGCCCGCGGCGAGCGCCAGCGCAAAGCCGCCCGGGCTGCCCGTCAGGTGCACGTCGGCGAGCGCGAGCACGCCCGCGACGGCGAGCACGAGCGCGAGGAGGTCGCGGCGCGAGCGCGAGCCCAGCGCGGCGACGGCGATCGGTCCGGCGAACTCGATCGCGACGGCGGTGCCGAGCGGCAGCCGGTCGATCGCGAGGTAGAAGGTGAGGTTCATCAGCGCCAGCGCGATCCCGAACGCGGCGGTCAGCCGCAGGCGCGACCCCGTCCACCGCGTCTGCCAGGGCCGCCGCCACGCGACCAGGACCGCGGCCGCCGCGACGACGCGCAGCCACGCGACGCCCGCGGCGGGCACGACCGCGAACAGCAGCACCGCCAGCGCCGCCCCGACGTACTGCGAGAGCGCGCCGAGGATGAACAGCGCCTGCGGCGGCAGCCTGTCGGCGGCGCCGGCGCCGGCGGAAGGACTCGACGAACTGGACGGATCGGCGGCGGGACGCGCCATCCGAGCAGGCTAGATGGCCGTTGCGCACGCGGCCGGGCGGCGCCCGCCGGGCGCCGCCTCCACACGATCCGCACACGTTCTTCAACCCGCGCGCACCGGCGCGACCTAGCATGCCGACCATGGTGGAGACGACGCCGACGGCGACGATCGTCATCGTGGAGGACGAGCCGGCGATCGCCGACGCGCTGGCCGCCCGCCTGCGCGCCGAGGGCTTCGCCGTCGAGGTCGCCCACGACGGGCTGCGCGGCGTCGAGCTGTGCGAGCGCATGGAGCCCGACCTCGTCGTGCTCGACGTCATGCTGCCGGGCATCGACGGGCACGAGGTCTGCCGCCGCATCCAGCGCGAGCGCGCCGTGCCGGTGCTCATGCTCACGGCGCTGGACGCCGAGACGGACCTGCTCGTCGGGCTCGGCGTCGGCGCCGACGACTACATGACCAAGCCGTTCAGCCAGCGCGAGTTCGTCGCGCGCGTGCGGGCGCTGCTGCGCCGGGTGCAGCGCGCCGCCGAGGGGTCGTCGTCGCGGCCGATCAGCGCCGGGCCGCTGACAATCGACCCCGCGCGGCGCGAGGTGCGCCTGGACGGCCGGCTCGTGCACCTCACGCCGACGGAGTTCGACCTCGTGCACCGCCTCGCCCAGCGGCCGGGCATCGTCTTCACCCGCGAGCAGCTGCTCGAGGAGGTCTGGGGCTACGCCGACGGGAGCGCCGGCGAGCGCACCGTCGACTCGCACGTCGCCGCGGTCCGGCGCAAGCTCGGCGCCGACGTCCTGCGCACCGTCCAGGGGATCGGCTACGCGTTCGGAGTCCAGGCGCCATGAGGCCGCTGCAGTCGCTGTCCTCGCTCAAGCTCAAGCTCGGCATCGTCATCGTGGCGGCGGTCTGGGTGACGGCGGTCGCGACGATCGTCGCCGTGCGCTGGCTCAGCCTGCCGTCGATCGTCGGCGCCGGCGCCGGAATCGCGCTGGCGCTGGCGTGCGCGCACGCGCTCGCCCGTGGCACGACGAAGCCCCTGCGCGAGATGGCCGCCGCGGCGTCGGCGATGGCCCGCGGCGAGCACGGCCGCCAGGTGGCGGTGACCTCCAACGACGAGGTCGGCGAGCTGGCCCGGGCGTTCAACCGGATGACGCAGGAGCTC
>DASZDB010000024.1:0-1753 GCA_035942495.1 Solirubrobacteraceae bacterium | reverse complement strand
CCGTCGAGGCGCTGTTCGCGCTGCTGCTCGTGCTGGCGCTCGCGGCGATCGTGCTGCTGGCCGCGCGCCGGCGCACCGTACGCCACATGGTGTTGTGCGGCTTCGCCGCGCTGCTGGCGTTCGTGACGCTCGGCAAGGTGTTCTCGCCGCAGTACGTCATCTGGCTCGCGCCGTTCGCGGCTCTTGCGTGGGTGTGGGGCGAGCGGGCGGTCGCTGTGCTGGTCACCGCGGCGATCGTGCTCACGCACCTCGAGTTCCCGAGCCGCTACTTCGACCTCATCAACGTGCACACCGACGTCGTGCTGATCGTGGCCGCGCGCAACGCCGTGCTGCTCGCGGCGCTCGCGCTCCTCGTGGCGTCGCTCGCGCGCTCCCGGCTCCCGCCGGTGCCCTAGACGACGCGGAAGTCGTAGCGCGACGCGACACGGCCCATCTCCTCCTGGCTCGGCGTGCCCTGGGCGAGCAGCGCGCCGAGGTCGCGCATGTAACGCTCCCACCCGGCGGGCGTGTTGAAGTTCAGGAAGCGGACCGGGGCGTCGCTCGGGTTGCTGAACGTGTGCACTACGCCCGGCGGCACGCAGACGAAGCTGCCCGCCGGCAGCTCGAGCGTGTGGTCGCCCAAGCGCATCGTCAGCGTGCCCTCGAGCACGTAGAACATGTCGTGCAGGTGGTCGTGGACGTGTGGCGGCGGGCCCGGGAAGCCCGGTTGGACGAGTCCCTCGCCGAGGTAGAACGACTCGCCGGTGTCGGCACCGGTGGCCTTGATCGTGACCGCGGTGGGACCACCGCCGATCAGCTCTCCCTCGCCTGGTCGCAGAACCACAGCGGACATCGCGCACTCCTTCCTCGGGCAGAGGACGCTACCGCGATGCGCCGCTACGCCGACGACCCCCGGCGCGTTCGCCGCGGCGTCACACGGCTTCGCGGATATCGCGAGGGCGCCAGCGGGCATGACCGGACCCGATGCCGGCCCCGCGCCTCCTCCTCGGCCTCGTCCTGAGCGCGATGGTCGTCGCGCTCGCCGGCTGCGGCAGCGAGGACTTCGAGGCCGCCCGCGATCGCGTCGAGGAACGCTTCGACGAGCGCATCGCCGACGCGCGGCGAGACTTCGAGGAGCGCCGCGAGCGCTTCGGCAAGCGCATCGAGGAGGTGCTCGGCGACCTCGAGCGCGTTGTCCCGCGCGCCGAGCGCACGAGCCCGACGGTGCGTTCGCGCGGCCGCAACGAGCCGCAGACGATCGACGCGTTCATGACCGACATCCTCGGCAGCGTCGACCGCTACTGGACGCGGACGTTCGCCGCCGCCGGCCTGCCCGAGCCCCGCGTAGGCTTCAGCGCAGTTCCGCCGGGCGGGCGCCGGCTGAGCTCCTGCGGCACGATCGCCGACGATTCCTCGGCGTTCTACTGCCCGGCCGACGACACGATCTACATGGCCCAGCAGTTCGCCGCCGACCTGTACAACGGCGTCGTGCGCGGCCTGCCGGGCGAGCGGGCGGGCGGCCGGGCGGCCGGCGACTTCGCCGTCGCCTACGTCCTGGCGCACGAGTACGCGCACAACCTCCAGCAGGAGCTCGGGGTGTTCAACAACGACGTGGGCGAAACCGCCAGACCGTTCGAGCTGCAGGCCGATTGCCTCGCCGGCAGCTGGGCGCACTCGGTGTACGAGGAGGGCCTGCTCGAGCCCGGCGATCTCGAGGAGGCGACGAACGCGGCGCTGGCGGTCGGCGACTTCGACGTCGGCAACGCGCAACACC
>DASZDB010000023.1:0-1903 GCA_035942495.1 Solirubrobacteraceae bacterium | reverse complement strand
TCGTACGACTATCGTACACCGTACTAGTACAGCGTACGAACCCACGAAGGAGCCGACGCCATGACCGCCCTCACCCGTTTCGTCCTCGCCCACAAGCGCGTCGTGGTCGGTTTCTGGCTCGCCGTCACGATTGCCGCCTTCGCGGCCATCCAGCCGTCGGGCAACGCGCTCTCGCAGCAGTTCACCGTGCCGGGTCAGGAAGGCTTCGAGACGAACAAGGATCTCGCCGCGATCTACGGCAACGGCGGCGACGTCGCGCCGATCGTGCCCGTCGTCAAGCTCCCGCAGGGCAAGACCGTCGACTCGCCGGGCGTCAAGCGCGAACTCGCAGCGGCCGTGGCCAAGGTCGAGTCGGCGCTGCCGCAGAGCCGGACCGCCTCCTACGCGTCGACCGGCGACCGGGCGTTCGTCTCGCAAGACGGCCGCACGACCTTCGCGCTCGTCTACATCCCGCAGCTCGGAGGCGTCGCTCCCGGTCAGGAGGAGGCGCGTCAGGCACAGGCGGCGCTGGCGAACGCCACGGTCGGCGGCGCGGCAGTCGAGGTGACCGGGCTGGACGCGTTGCGCGCGGCCGCGGGTGAGAACGACGGCGACGGCGCCGGGGTCCTGCTCGGGACCCTGCTGGCCGCGCTCGCCGCGCTGCTCGTCCTGGCGTTCG
Source organism: Solirubrobacteraceae bacterium (assembly GCA_035942495.1). Lineage (GTDB taxonomy): Bacteria > Actinomycetota > Thermoleophilia > Solirubrobacterales > Solirubrobacteraceae > CADCVQ01. The sequence continues at coordinate 1,245 of DASZDB010000023.1, read as the reverse complement.
TCTTTCGCTCGTTCATGGCGGTCGTGCCGCTGCTCATGGCGCTCGTCGCGGTCCCCACCACCTTCCTGCTCATCTGGCCGCTGGCCAGCGTCACCGACGTGTCGGTCATCGTGCAGTTCCTCGTCGCGCTGATCGGCCTGGGCATCGCCATCGACTACGCGCTGCTCGTCGTGGTCCGCTGGCGCGAGGAGCACCAGCAGCCGAACGTCTCCAACGACGCGGCCGTCCGCAACGCGATGCGCCACGCCGGCTCGGCCGTCGTGTTCAGCGGCACGACCGTGGCGATCTCGCTGCTGGCGCTCGTCGCGCTGCCGGTGCCGTTTCTGCGCAGCATCGGCATCGCCGGCCTGCTCATCGCGCTGGTCAGCGTCGCTGTCGCCGTCACGCTGCTGCCGGTTCTGCTGACGACGATCGGGCCGAAGCTCGACCGGCCGCGCAATCGCCGCGAGGCGCAGGCCAGCCGCGGCTGGTCGGCCTGGGCGCGGCTCGTCGTCCGCCACCGCTGGGTCGCGGCCGTGACCTCGCTCGCCATCCTCGGCGCGCTCGTCGCCGCCGCCTCCACGATCCAGCTCGGCAACCCGCGCGCGGACTCGCTCGCGCAGGGCGGCCCCGCTCGCGCCGGCCTCGAGAAGCTGCAGGACGCCGGCATCGGCGACGGCCCCCTCTCCCCCTTCGACGCGCTCGTCCGCGCGGCCGACGCCGGAGCCGTGGCGAAGGCGATCGCGCAGGTCGAGGGTGTCCGCAGCGCGACCGCACCCGCGGACTGGCGCCGTGAGGGGACGTCGCTTGTCACCGTCATCCCGGCCGCGGACGGCAACTCCGCGGCCGGCCGCGCGACGCTCGACCGCATCCGTGCGACGCCGCTGCCCGGCGACGTCATGATCGGCGGCGAGGCCGCCCTGAGCGCCGACTTCAAGGACGCCGTCTACGGCAACTTCCCGCTGATGATCGCGCTGATCTCCGTCCTCACCTTCCTGCTGCTGGCGCTGGCCTTCCGCTCGCTGGTCCTGCCGCTGAAGGCCGTGCTGCTGAACCTGCTGTCGGTCGGCGCCGCGTGGGGGCTCATCGTGCTCGTCTTCCAGCACGGGTTCGGGGGCGACGCGATCTGGGGCATCGAGGCCACTCAGGCGATCAACGTCGAGATGCCGATCGTCGTCTTCGCGTTCCTCTTCGGCATCTCGATGGACTACCAGGTGTTCATCATCAGCCGCATGCGCGAGGCCTACGACCGCACCGGCTCCACCG
>DASZDB010000022.1:0-2796 GCA_035942495.1 Solirubrobacteraceae bacterium | reverse complement strand
GATGGGCGCGGTCGCGATCTTCGACTACGACAGCGGCGGCATCGACGTCGACTGGCGCGACACGCGCCGGGCGGCGCCGGGCTCGCCGCGGCTCGTCATCGACGGCGACGTCGGCCTCGGCCTGCTCGAGGTCAGTCACACTCGCGACACCATCCACAACGGCCCGGACTGGCGCGACGGTGACCGCCGGACCGAGCGCAACACGGCCTGCATCACGTCGTGAGGCGTGAGCGCCCCGATCGGCTGCTGCTCGTCGCCGGCTGCGTGATCGCGGTATTCGGCGTCGTGCTGCTGCTCGACCGGACCGAGACGATCGAGCTGACCTTCGGCTCGATGGCCCCCATGGCGTTCGCCGTCGTGGGGGCCGTGCTGCTCGCGACGGGGCTGACGCGGCGAGAATGAGCGAGATGGCTGTCACCCCGACCGATCGGTCGGCTCCCCTGCGCGACCTGCGACGCGACCCGGCCAACGGCATGATCGCCGGCGTCTGCGAGGGGCTCGGCAGGCGCCTGGACATCGACCCGCTGCTGTTGCGGATCGTCTTCGGCGCGACGACGCTGGCCAGCGGCCTGGGGCTCGTCGCCTACGTCCTCGCGTGGATCCTCGTTCCGGCCGAGGCGGGCGAGCCCGCGGTCGTGTCGCCCGACGCGCTGCGCACGAGGCGCAACCGGCGCGCCGCGCTCGAGGTCGGGCTCGGGACCGGCTGCCTCGTCATCGCGCTGCTGCTGACCTTCCGCGAGGCCGGGCTGCCGTTCTCCGACGCGCTGACGTGGCCGCTCGTGCTGGTCGCCGCGGGCGGCGCGCTCATCTGGCGCCAGTCGGTCGGGCGGCCGGGCGCGCGGCGCGTCGAGGTGGCGGAGGCCGGGCCGCGATCGACGGGCACCGGTGCCGTGGCACCCGTCGCGCCGCTGCTGCTCGACGAGGCCGACACGGATTCGCGCCCGGCGGTGATCTCGCGGATCGGGATCGGCGTCACGCTCGTGATCGCGGCGGCGATCGTCTTCCTGCAGATCACCGGCGCGCTGGCGGCCGCGTCGGACGTCGCGCTGGCGGCGATCGTCGTCGTCATCGCGCTCGTGGTGATCTTCGCGCCGTTCTTCTTTCGCCTCGCGACGTCGCTGTCGCTGGAGCGCGCCGAGCGAATCCGCTCGCAGGAGCGCGCCGAGGTCGCCGCGCACCTGCACGACTCGGTGCTGCAGACGCTCGCGCTCGTGCAGAAGCGCGCCGACGACCCACGCGCGGTCGCGGCGTTGGCGCGCCGCCAAGAACGCGAGCTGCGCACGTGGCTGACCGGCGCGCCCGCGCACGCGGAGGGCGAGCGCTGGCTCGCGGCGGCGCTGCAGGCGGCGGCGCAGGAGGTCGAGGAGGCGCACGGCGTGGCGATCGACGTCGTGGCCGTCGGCGACGCGCCGCTGGACCGCGACGGCGAGGCGTTGGTCGCTGCGGCGCGCGAGGCGATGCTCAACGCGGCGAAGTTCGCCGGTGACGCCGGCGCCGTGGCGGTCTACGCGGAGGCCGGCGACGAGCGCCTGCAGGTCTTCGTCCGCGACCGTGGACCCGGCTTCGATCCGGCGGCCATCCCCGGCGACCGGCGCGGCGTGCGCGAGTCGATCGTCGGGCGCATGGAGCGCCACGGTGGTCGCGCCGCGATCCACGCCGCGCCGGGTGGCGGCGGGACCGAGGTCGAGCTCGTGCTCGAGCGCGGCGGGGAGGCGTCATGAACGCCACTGGCCGGAGGCTTGCACCAGAGGTCCGCGTCGTGCTCGTCGACGACCACGCGCTGTTTCGCGCGGGCGTGCGCTCGGAGCTTGACGGGCTCGTTGACGTCGTCGGCGACGCCGCGACCGTGGCCGAGGCCGTCGCGCTCATCCGCGAGAAGGCGCCCGACGTCGTCCTGCTCGATGTCCACATGCCCGACGGCGGCGGCCTGGAGGTCCTGCGCCAGGTCGGCGCCGATGCCCCCGCGACGCAGTTTCTTGCGTTGTCCGTGTCGGACGCCGCCGAGGACGTCATCGCCGTGATCCGGGCGGGCGCGCGCGGCTACGTCACGAAGACGATCTCCGGAGTGGATCTGGCCGATGCCGTGCGCCGCGTGCACGAGGGCGACGCCGTGTTCTCGCCGCGCCTGGCGGGGTTCGTGCTCGATGCGTTCGCGGGGGCGCCGCCTGCTGGGCGGGCGGGGCCGGATCCGGCGGCCGACGACGCCGATCTCGACCAGCTCACGCCGCGCGAGCGCGAGGTGCTGCAGCACATCGCGCGCGGCTACATGTACAAGGAGATCGCCCAGCGCCTCGGCATCTCCGCGAAGACGGTCGAGGCCCATGTCTCGGCGGTGCTGCGCAAACTGCAGCTCTCAAGCCGCCACGAGCTGTCGCGGTGGGCGGCGGCGCGGCGGATGGTGGATTAGCTGCCGTACGCACGCCTAGATTTCACGCCATGATCGACCACATCAAGCTGCACGTCGCCGACGCCGAGCGCAGCAAGGCCTTCTACACGGAGGCGCTCGCGCCGCTCGGCTACCGCGTGGTCATGGAGCCGGCGGCTGGCGTCGTCGGCATGGGCACGCGCTTTCCCGACTTCTGGCTCGCACAGTCCGACACGCCGACGGTCGCCCACGTCGCGCTGCGCGCCGACGACCGCGGGGCCGTCGACGCCTTCCACGCCGCGGCGCTCGCGGCCGGCGGCCGCGACAACGGCGGGCCCGGCCTGCGGCCGCAGTACCACGCCGGCTACTACGGCGCGTTCGTCCTCGATCCCGACGGCAACAACGTCGAGGCGGTCCACCACACGTTCTGA
>DASZDB010000021.1:0-2483 GCA_035942495.1 Solirubrobacteraceae bacterium | reverse complement strand
GCTCGCGTAGTCCAGCGCGTGCCCGCCGGAGGCGCGCGCGGCGCTGGCCGCCAGAGCGAACTCGTCCGGCCCGTCCTCGTAGGCCCAACCGGCGTAGAGCAGCAGCGCGTACGTGTTCTCCCGCAGCCGCAGCACCTCTGTGAGGCTGTGCTTGACCGCCTGGTAGGAGCCGATCGCGCGACCGAACGTGAAGCGCTCCTTCGCGTAGGCCACCGACACCGCCAGCGCGGTCTCGACCGCACCCAGGGACTCCGCCGCGATCAGCGCCTGCGCGAGGTACCACGCGCGCTCGATCTGCTGCGCGCCGACCCCGTCGAGCACTGTGCACGGCGCGGCGTCGAAGCGCACATGCCCCAGCGACCGGGTCGCGTCGTAGCGGGTCGCCGAGACGACATCCACACCGCCGGCCCCGGCGTCGACGGCCACCGCCACCGCAGACCCGTCCGCCTCCGAGACGGCCACCACGACGTAGACGTCCGCGCCCGGCGCGTCGGGAACCCAGGCGACGCTGCCGCGCACCGCTCCGTCCGCCGCCAGCACCGGCGCGTCGAGCCGTACCGACCCCGACGACGGCTCGACCGACCAGCGCCGATCGAGGTCGCCCGGCGGCCGCGCCGCGACGAAGCACGCCCGCCGCGCACCCTCGGCGACCGCCTCCGCGCGCTCCCCACCGGCGCCGTCCAGCAGCGCCGACGCCGGCAGGTGCCCGAGCAGCTGCACCCCCGCCAGCACGCGGCCGGCCTCGGTCATGACGAGCATCGCTTCGAACGCGCTGAGGCCCGCTCCGCCGTGCGCCTCGCCGACCAACAGCCCCGTCCAGCCGGCCTCGCACGCCGTCGGCCACAGGTCCGGCAGCGCCGCGGGATCCTCCAGCGCCTCGCGCGCGAGCGCGACGGTCTTGACGCGCGAGAGCGCGTCACGCGCCGCGTCGCGCAGGAAGCTCTGCTCGTCGGTCAGCTCGAGGTTCATCGCGAGGACGCCGCGGCGCCCGCCGCGGCGCGCTCCTTCGCGCGCAGCTCGCTGAAGGCGATCCCCTTGTCCAGCCGCGGCTCGGGCGGCAGGCCGAGCACCCGCTCACCGATCGTGTTGCGCAGGATCTCCTCGGTCCCACCGGCCGACTTCAGCCCGGGCAGGAACGAGATCATGTAGGCCCACTCGCTGTCCTCGGCGAGCGCGTCCGGCCCGAGCACGTCGCCGATCAGGTCGCCCGCCTCGATCGCCGCGCGGACCGTCGTGACCTTTGCCAGGCCCGCCTCCGGCCCCGGGATCTGGCCCTGCTGCAGGGCGCTGAGCATCCGGTATCCCGTGAACTTCACGGCCAGCAGCTCGGTGCACAGCTCGCCGAGCCGGCGTCGCACCTCCGGGTCGCGGCGCGCGTGCTCGTCGGCGGCGATCGCCGCGGCGTAGCGCTCCGGCTTGTATCCCAGGCCCTCGGACCCGAGGCCGATCGTCAGGCGCTCGAACATGAGCGTCGTCAGCGCCGTGCCCCAGCCGTTGCCGACCCCGCCGACGACCGCATCGGCCTCGAGGCGCACGTCGTCGAAGAAGACCTCGTTGAACTCGGCTTCCCCGGAGATCTGGCGCAGGCCGCGGATCGTCACGCCGTCGGCGTCCATCGGCACGATGAACATCGTCAGGCCCTTGTGCTTCGGGACGGCGGCGTCCGTGCGCGCGAGCAACAGCCCGAACGACGCGAAGTGCGCGTTCGTCGTCCACACCTTCTGGCCCGACAGCCGCCACCCCCCGTCGTCCTGCGCGACGGCCCGCGCCTGCACCGCCGCCAGGTCCGATCCGGCCGCCGGCTCCGAGAAGAGCTGGCACCAGACCTCGTCGCCGTGCAGCATCGGCCCCAGGTAGCGGCTCTTCTGCTCGACGCTGCCGTGGGCGATGATCGTCGGTCCGAGCATCCCGACGCCGATCACGTCGAGGATCCCGGGCACGCCCGCGCGCGCGATCTCCTGCCCGACGATGACGTGCTCGACCGCTCCGAGCCCCTGGCCGCCGAGCTCCGCCGGCCACGTGACGCCGGCCAGCCCGGCCGTGGCGAGCCTGCCCTGCCACGCGCGCCGGGCGGCGACCTGCGCCGCGTCGTCCTGATCCTGCTCGCGCGGCGCCTCGCGCTTGTGCTCTTGCAGCCAGGCGCGCACCTTGGAGCGGTACTGCGCCTGCTCGGGCGTGTCGTTGAGGTCCACGGGAGAGGTCGCTCCTTCCGGAGCGGCATCCAAACCCGTTGCGCTGGCTGACCGGCCAGTCGGGCCGCGGACGATACGGGCTACGGCACCGCTGCGCTGCGACTCGTCCGCTCGGTTTCCGCGACCAGCGCGTCGAGCGGCGCCCAGAACGTGCGCTGCGCGGCGCCGCTGAAGCGACGGGGAGCGTCGTGGCGGTCGACGGCGTCGTCGCGGATCGTCACGAGCGAGGCGTCGGCGCGCGCCGCGCCGGCGACGATCCGGTGCGCGGTGCCGCTGCCGACCGATGTGGCG
>DASZDB010000020.1:0-15854 GCA_035942495.1 Solirubrobacteraceae bacterium | reverse complement strand
GTCTACGTCAGCCCGGGCCTGCTGCGCTGGCTCGCCGGGTAAGGCTCTCGCACCCGCGCCGAAGCGCCCTCGCTTCACTTTGTATAGTGGGTACGTAGCCCCGCCGTTTCGCCCCGGTCATCGCACCCGGTGACCCCGCGGCGACGTAACTCAAGGAGACCACCAATGGCCGGTTCGATCATCGAAGTCACCGACGACAGCTTCCAGGCCGAGGTCATGGAGTCCGAGACCCCGATCCTCGTGGACTTCTGGGCGCCGTGGTGCGGTCCGTGCCGCGCGATCGCTCCGCTGCTCGAGGAGATCGCCGACGGCCGCGACGACGTGCGCATCGTCAAGCTCAACGTCGACGAGAACCACATCACTGCGGCGCAGTACGGGATCCTCTCGATCCCGACGCTGATCCTCTTCAACAACGGCGCGGAGGCCAAGCGCCTGCGCCCGACGCGCAACAAGAGCCAGCTCGAGCAGCAGCTCGAGCTCGAGCCCGCCGCCTAAGTCCTTCCGGCGTCGCCAAGGCGCCGCACAGACCTCCCGAAGGCCGGCCGCGCCACGTGTGCGACCGGCCTTTCGCCGTTCTCGCTCGACCCGCGCGGGGTGTCAGGCCGCGCGGGCCACGGCGATCCGCAGCTCGCGGCCCTCGATGCTGGCGCACTCGCCGGTGCCGTTGCCGGCGTACGCCACGCTGGCGGCGAGCACTTCGCCCGCGAGATACGTCTCGTGGTGGCGTGCGGCGTCCAGCAGTGTCTCGTCGCCGGCGAGGGCGAGCTCGATGCGATCGGAGATGTCCAGGCCGGCCTCGCGGCGCGCGAGCTGGACGGCGTGCACGATCTCGCGCGCAAGGCCTTCGCGGCGCAGGTCCTCGTCGATCGAGAGCTCCAGCGCCACGGCGTGCGAGCCCTCGCGCTCGAGCCGGTAGTCCTGCAGCGGCGCGAGCGCGACGATCAGGTCGTCCGGCCCCAGCGTGTGGTCGTGGCCGTCGATGAACACGCCGACCTCGCGCCCCTCGCGCAGCGACGCGGCGACGTGCTCGGGATCGAGCGCGGCAACGGCCTCAACACCCTGTGGCATGGCCTTGCCGAAGCGCGGGCCCAGCGTGCGGTAGTTGGGCTTCAGCGTGTAGGACCCGAGCTGATCGGCCTGCTCGACGAAGCGCAGCTGCTTGACGTTGAGCTCCTCGCGCACGATGTCGGCCAGGCGCTCGATCGCCTCGCGCTCGCGGCCGGCGGCGACGACCACGACCTCGTGCAGCGGCTGGCGGACCTTGATCTTTGCGCCGCCACGCGCGGCGAGGCCGAGCCGGACCGTCTCGCGCGCGATCGTCATCGCCGCCTCGAGCTCCTCGTCGCGCTGCGCCGGCATCGGCCAGTCGGTGAGGTGGACGCTGGGCTCGGTCGCGTCGAGGTTGTCGTAGATCTCGTCGGCGACGAACGGCGTGTACGGCGCGAGCAGCTGGCTGACGGTCACGAGGCACGAGCGCAGCGTCTCGAGCGCGACGGTGTCGCCCTCCCAGAAGCGTGGCCGCGAACGGCGCACGTACCAGTTGGAGAGGTCGTCGACGAACTCGGCGATCGCGCGGCCGCCGGAGGTCGCGTCGTAGTGCTCGAGGCGGTCGGTGACGAGCTCGACGGTCGCGCTCAGGCGCGAGCGGATCCAGCGGTCGAGGTCTGTCTCTGCTCCGCCCCCGCCCGGTTCGTAGATCGTCGCGACACGGTACGTGTTCCACAGCTGGCGCAGGAACAGCCGCACGCCCTCGCCGATCGCCTCGGGCGAGAACAGGTAGCCGTCCCACGGCTGCTTGGACGTGAAGAAGTACCAGCGCAGCGCGTCGGCGCCGTAGCGGTCGATGATCTCCCAGGGGCCGACGACGTTGCCCTTGGACTTCGACATCTTCTGCGCGTCGGAATCGAGGATCAGGCCCAGGCAGACGACGTTGCGATAGGGGGCCTCGGGGCCGCGCAGCAGCGTCGAGACGCCGAGCAGCGAGTAGAACCAGCCGCGCGTCTGGTCAAGCGCCTCGCAGATGAAGTCAGCCGGATAGAGCGACTCGAACCCGCCCTCGCGGTCGATCAGCTGGTGGCGCTGGGCGAAGGGCATCGCGCCCGAGTCGAACCACACGTCGATGACCTCCGGCACGCGCGTCGCGGTCTCCCCGCACTCCTCGCACGGGAACGTGACCTCATCGCAGAACGGGCGATGCGGGTCCTCGAGGCGCACGCCCGAGCGCCGCTCGAGCTCGTCGAAGGAGCCGATCACCGCGATGTGATCGTTGGCGCAGCGCCACACCGGAAGCGGCGTGCCCCAGTAGCGCTCGCGCGACAGCGCCCAGTCGACGTTGTTCTCGAGCCAGCGCCCGAAGCGCCCGTGCTTGATGTGCTCGGGATGCCACTCGATCTGCTCGTTGGCGGCCAGCAGCTGGTCGCGGATCTGCGACGTGGCGATGTACCACGAGGGCTTGGCGTAATAGAGCAGCGGCGTCGAGCAGCGCCAGCAGTGGGGATAGGAGTGCTCGTAGCGCTCGGCGCGCAGCAGCCGCCCGCGCGCCTGCAGGTCCTCGACGAGGTCGGCGTCGGCGTCCTTGACGAAGCGCCCGGCGTAGCGGCCGATGCGCTCGTCGTAGGTGCCGTCGAGGCGCACCGGGTTGACGACGTTCAACCCGTACTGCTGACCAAGTCGGAAGTCGTCCTCGCCGAAGGCGATCGCCGTGTGCACGAGGCCCGTCCCGTCGTCGGCGGTGACGAAGTCGGCGAGCAGGACCGTGTGGCCGCGCTCGCCGTAGACGTCGGCGCCGAGGTAGCCGAAGGGCGGCTCGTAGCGCACGCCGTCGATCGCGGCGCCGGGGAAGCGCTCGAGGATCTGCACCTTCGCCGGATCGCCGAGCACCTTCTCGACGAGCGCCTCGGCGAGCACGACCGGCGTGTCGAGGCGACCGGTCTTCGCGCGCACGTACGTCAGCTCGGGGTCGACGGCGACGGCGGCGTTGGACACGAGCGTCCACGGCGTCGTCGTCCAGATGAGCAGCTCGTCACCGGCCTGCAGCGGTCCACCGTCGTGCTTGACCGTGAAGCGCACGTAGACGGACGGATCCTCGACGTCCTGGTAGCCGAGCGCGACCTCGTGGCTCGACAGCGCCGTGCCGCAGCGCGGGCAGTACGGCACGACCTTGTGGCCCTCGTAGAGCATGCCGGCGTCGGCGATCGCTCGGAGCGACGACCAGACCGATTCGATGTACGTCGAGTCGAGCGTGCGATAGGCGTTGTCGAGGTCAAGCCAGAAGCCGATTCGCTCGGTCAGCGCGTTCCAGTCCTCCAGGAAGGCGAACACCGATTCGCGGCACTTCTGGTTGAACTCGGCTATGCCGTACTCCTCGATCTGCTCCTTGCGCGTGATGCCGAGCTGCTTCTCGACGGCGATCTCGACGGGCAGGCCGTGGCAGTCCCAGCCGCCCCGGCGTTCGACGAGGCGCCCGCGCATCGTGCGATAGCGGGGAAAGATGTCCTTGAAGGCGCGGCTGAGGACGTGGTGCACGCCCGGCGGCCCGTTCGCCGTCGGCGGGCCCTCCCAGAAGACCCACGACTCGCCGCCGGCGCGGCGGCGCACGGACTCGGCGAAGACGTCGCGCTCGCGCCAGCGCTCGAGCACCTGCTGCTCGAGGGCGGGGAAGGACACCTGCGCGTCGACGGGCCGCTTAGCCATGAGCGCCCAGTGTAGGTAGAAACCAGCGTGACGGCGGGCGGTCGGCGGGCGCTCGACCCGGCGGCGGGCGCCCGAAGCCCGGCGCGCCGCGGGGACCCTACGGGAGCATGCCGGGCGAACCGAGGATCTCGATGTCGTGCTCGGCGGCGACCGCCGTCAGAGTGGCGGGGTCGACCGCCTCGAGGGATGCGACATCGCCGACGAAGCGCTCGAAGCCGGCCGGGTTGCTCATGACGAGCCAGCGCGCCGGCCGATCGCCGACGCGGTAGGTGTGCGGGACTCCGCGCGGACCGATCACGCAGTCGCCCGGCCCGGCGTCGATCCGCCGGCGAACGGTGGACCAGCCCGCCGGCCGATCATGAGTACACGCAGGTCCTGCGCGGCCTCTGCCGCGAGCACTTGCGCGCGCCGCGCGGCAGCCGGGCCTGACGCCGACAGCGTGAGGCGAGGGCCGCTCAGGCCGCGCGCGCCGGCACGACGGCCGCAGCGCGATCACGCAGCTCGCGCGGCGCGAGGCGCACGACGTTGCTCGGCTCGCGGACACCGATGAACGTGTCGCGGCCGACCGGCTCGAGCGCCCGGGGAATCTCTGTGACGATCGGGGTGAGCATGTGGTCAGTCTGCTCCGGCGGCGGCGCGCCGGCCATGGGGCAGGCTCGCGTCTGGACGTACGGCAAACCGCCCCTCCCGTCAAGCGGCGAGCTTGCGGCAGATCGAGGCGAGGCTGCGCTTCTCGGCCTCGTCGAGCACCGCGAACGCCTGCGCCACGCGTTCGCTGTGCTCCGGGAACAACCGGTCGACGATCTCGGCGCCACCCGCGGTGATCGCGACGGTCGCCGCGCGGCGGTCGCTGGCCAGGCGGCGGCGGTGCACGAGCGCGCGGCTCTCGAGCGTCGTGACGACCTCCGTCGCGTTGGCCTTCGACGTGCGCAGCCGCGCCCGCAGCACGCGCAGCTCGAGCTCGCCCCCGGCGGTGGTCAGGATCACGAGGACCGAGAAGCCCGTCGCCGACAGGCCCTCGCGCTCGAGATCGGCGCTCAGGCGCCGGCGTACCGAGGCCTCCGCGCGCAACAGCGAATCGAGGGCGCGATGCGCAAGCGGGTCGCCGGGCACGAGGGTCATCCTGGCGCCGGACCGTACCGGTCGCGGCGGACGCTGCCGTGCGGGGTTATGACACCTGGGCGAGGCCCGGCGTCGTGCGCGCGCGCGCCGTCTGGGGGTTCGCATTCAGCCGCGCCAGCAACACGTCGCGCGCGCCGACCGCGCTCATTCCCAGCCGCGGCACCGAGGCGTTGCCGCGGTCGCCGAGCGCGCCGCGGTAGTCGAGCACCTCGACGAGGTTGACGGCGCCGCGGGTCTGGTAGGCGATGCGGCTCAGCGCCTCGAGCCACGGCCGGCGGCCGGTCAGCACCACGAGGCGCGGATCGATCGCCTGCAGGACGTGGGCCAGGCGGCTGGCGTCGAGCTCGGCGGTCAGCAACAGCGTGCGCACGCCCGCGCGGCGCAGGCACAGCTCGAGCGCCTGGGCGTGGAGCGCGTCGATGTCGCACGAGCCGCTGGCGTCGAAGATGAGGACGCCCTCGGGCCGGGTGGCGCCGGGCGCGACGCGCTTGGCGGCGGCCAGCCAACCCGCCGCCCAGCGCAGGGCGAAGCCCAGCTCGGCCGACGGCGACTCCTCCGCCGCTGCTCCGAGGCCGTCGACCGCCGGCAGGAGCACCTCTTCGACGGTGCGCTCGACGGATCGCACGGCAAGGCTCTCCTCGAGTATGCGGTCCGCCTCGACCTCGTCGAAGCGGCGCAGGGCGGAGCGCAGCCGCGGCGGAGACGACGGGCCGCTGCCCCGCTCGCGCGCGATCGAGATCGCCGACGAGACGTTGTGCGTCTCCTCGAAGGCCTGGCGCAGCGCCTCGACCTCGGCGAGGTCGAACTGGCGATGGCCGCCGGCGGTGCGCTGCGGCATCGGATAGCCGAAGCGCCGTTCCCAGGACCGCAGCGTGTTCGGGCTGACGCCCAACATGGCCGCTGCGGCATGGGTGCGTAGGACGCTCATCAGGAGCTCGATCGAGGTTCGTCCACCCGCCGCAACCGACAGGCCCGCAAACCGGGATCGGTACCTACAGGTTAGGGAATGTGCGGCCGAAATTCCTAAGAAAGCACGAGCAGCGCGGCCTGCGGCGAGCCACACGGACCAATCCGTGCCCGGAAGCGCACGCCGAACTCCTGCCGCGGGCGAACCACCGCGTTGCAAGCCTCCCGCGACCCCGAGGCGACGTCGACGAGCAGCGTGAGCAGGTTCTCGGCGCTGGGTGCGTTGGCATCGGCCGGAACGAGGAAGTCGGCGATGTGCTTGTTGACCGCGTCGGTCTCGTCGATCGCGAACAGCGCTTCGGCGGCCGCGGACACGGCGCAGACCGAGAGCGACGTGTCGACGACGAGAAACGGCTCGTCATGGCGCGGGGCGAGGTCGACAGCGGCCTGCAGGACGAGCCCGAGCCCGCAATGACCACAGACGCGTGAGACCGCGGGTGCGACGAGGGTCCGCGGCCGCTGGCCGCAGTGCCCGCAGAATGAGACGAGCGCCTGGCCGCGCTCGTCGACCTGCGCGGGACGCAGGGCATGCAGGCGCCTCACCTCTGTGCCTCCAGCCGCGCGCCTTCGTCGTCGCGGACGGGCAGCGGCGCGGCCTCGCCGACAGATGCCCCGTGGCTGTCGTCGATGAGCGCGAGCACCTGGCGGTGCGCGCTGAACGGCGCCGGCGGCAGCATCCGCGCGCCCGTCGTGGCCACGGGCGAGGCCCGGTGCGAGCTGCGAAACAGCGCGGTCGGCAGGGGACCGGCGGTGGCCCGGACGCGGTAGGCCCACAGCCCGATCGCGTCGTCGGAGCGGTGGCTGCCGGCGATGACGACCGCATCCGGCGACAGGGACGTCACGACGTCGGCCAGGCCGGATACGCCGGCGACCGGCAGCGCCATCACCCGCACGCCCGAGCGCCCGCAGAACAACTCGAAGGCCCGTAGCGCCAGGGCGTCGGGGTCGAGCTCGCTGGTGGTGGCGTCGCCGACGAGGATCGCGAGCCGGCGCGCCGGCGGAGGAGCGAGGCGCTGCGCGCGGCGCAGCCAGCCGTCCGCCCAGCGTGCCGCGAACGCCCAGGGGGCGCTGTCGATGCCAAAACGGTCGCCGAGCGAGTCGAGCGAGGGCAGGAGCACCTCCTCCACCGCGCGCTCGACCGAGCGCAGCGCCAGCGCCGACTCCATCGCACCGTCGGCGCGGTCGAGCTCAAAGCCGCTCAGTGCACCGACGAGCGTGTGCGTGTCGGTGCTGAGCGCCTCGCGCGCCCGGCTGACCGCGGACGAAATCGACAGCCCCTGCTGCAGCGCGTCGCGCAGGGCGGCGACCTCGCCGTGCGTGTAGAGGCGATGCTGTCCGGCCGAGCGCTCGGGCTTGGGATAGCCGAAGCGCCGCTCCCAGGCGCGCAGCGTGTTCGGGCTGACGTTCAGCAGTGCGGCCGCCTCGCTCGTCTTCAAAGTCCGCATGCCAGCATCATGCGCGCCGGCCGAAGGTGATGCAAATGCCACCGCAGGGAAAGTGCACACGTTCTGAGGCCAGATCTCGCCCTTTCGCACGTCGCGGGCGCAGACCGCCAGCCGCGGGCACGCGAGCCACGGCGACCGGCGGTGTCCGTCGCCCGGCGCATACACAGCCGCGCCCGCGGTTCAAGCAATGCGGTTCGGGCTGCGAGATTGCGCAGCCTAGGTACGGCGAAGCGATGCGCTTTGCGCAACCCCCGTCGCCCAGGCCCGTCGGTTCGTCCAGTCAGTTTCTTCGTCGCGGAGTCCTGGGCTACGTTAGGCGCCGTCATCCCACCACCCCGGAGGTCGCTCATGTCGCAGTTCAAGTGCCGCGCATACCCCCTGCTTATCGCGGCAATCACGGCGCTCGCCGCAACAGGCGGCGCGTTCCGCACCGTCTGAGCGCGTCGCGCGTCGCGCTGCATCCGCGCCGGTACGTTTACGGCATGAGCGACGCCGTGCAGTTCGCGCGGCCTGGGGCCGCCGTCGCGGCGGCTCTGGGCCTTCTGCTGGTCGCGTTGCCGGTGGCCGTGCTCACGGCGTCGTCGGCCGCGGCACTGACCGACCCGTTGACGCTGGTCCTCGCGGTCTGCGCGATCGCGAGCGTGCTCTTCTCGTCGGCACTGCAGGGCACGATCCAGATCTCCTCGGCGTTCGTCTGCTTCATGCTCGCCGTGGCGTTCGTCGGCCCTGTCGCGGCGTTCGCGATCCCGATCGCCGCCGAGATCGTCACCTTCGCAGTCCGCCGCTACCGCCCGCAGGCCCTTGCGATCAACCTCGCTGCGACGGCGGTCCCGAGCCTGCTCGCCGCGCTGCTCTACGGCGAGCTCGTGGGCACGCTGCACGAGGGCGACGCCGCCGACCTCGGCGTGCTCGCGGTCGTCGCGATCGGCTTCCTCGTGCTCAACTACGTGACGCTCAGGACGCTCGTCGTGCTGCTCGACGGCGGTTCCATCCGCGCATCGCTTCGCCCACCGCGAGAGCTGCTGCCCTCCCTGGCGCTGACGGTGGCGCTGACCGTCTCGATCGCCGGCGTCTTCGCGCAGCTCGGCCTCGCCGCCGGGTTCTTCCTCGTGCTCATCATCGTCGCGTTCACGTACATGTCGCAGCTCGTCGTGATCGCGCGCGAGCGCACCGAGCAGTACGCCGCGATGTCCTGGGGCGTGCTCTCCTCGCTCGTGCGGGCGCTCGACCGCCGTGACGGCCGCACCGCCCGCCACAGCGCCGCGGTCGCGGCGTTCTCGCGCGACATCGCGCTCGAGTGCGGGATGAGCCAGCGCGACGCAGAGCTCGCGCACACCGCGGGCCTGCTGCACGACATCGGCCGCTTCGCGCTGCCCGATCGCGTCATGGAGCGCCACGGCACGCTGACGCAGGACGACTGGGAGGCGATCCACCAGCATCCCGAGCTCGGTGCCGACCTGCTGCGCGACCTCGGCGTCTACGGACCCGTCGCCGAGATCGTGCGCACCCACCACGAGCGGATCGACGGCCGCGGGTACCCGCGCCGGCTCGAGGGCGACGAGATCCCGGAGATCGCGCGGATCGTGGCCGTCGCCGAGGTCTACGACACGCTGACCACGCAGGACACCTACCGCGACCGCATGACCTCCTTCCAGGCGATGAACGAGCTGCGCCGCGTCGCCGGCCGGCAGCTCGACGAGCGCTACGTCGAGGCGCTGGCCTCGCTGCTGGCCGGACGCGGGATGGAGTACCGCCACGCCGACACGGCGGACTTCGACTCCGAGCTCGCGATCGAGGGGCGGATCGCCGACTCCGTCGCGATCGATACGTCCTGATCAGCGCGCCGCGCGAGCGGGCCGAGCCACCGCCGCGCCGACGATCGCCCACGCGCCGCCGGCGAAGCGCCAGCCCAGCGTGACGAGGCGCACCCCGACGAGCGCGAGCAGCCCGGCCCACACGCCGGTCATGCCCCAGTCCAGGGCGAGCGCCAGCAGCGCGATCGGGACGTAGACGCAGGCGCCCGCCAGCAGCATCGAGCCGGCGAGGTAGCGCGTGTCGCCGGCGCCGATGAGGATCCCGTCGAGCGCGAAGACGACCGCCGCCGCGGGCTGCATGAGCGCGAGCATCGTCCAGATCGCGCGCGCTCGCTCGACGACCGCGGGGTCGTTCGTGAACGCCTGCGGCACGACACCCGCGAGCGCGAGCAGGACAGCCGCGAACACGCACCCGGCGGCGAGCCCCCAGGCGATCGCGCGCAGCGCGACCGTGCGCGCGCGCCCGGCGTCGCCACGGCCCAGCGCGCCCCCGACGAGCACCTGTGCGGCGATCGCGATCGCATCGAGGACGAGCGCGAGGAAGATGAACAGCCCCATCGCGATCTGGTGCGCGGCGAGCGACGTGTCGCCGATCCGGGCGATGACCGCGCTGGCCGTGGCGAACGCGACGAGCAGCGCCGCAGAGCGCACGAAGAGCTCGCCGGAGATGCGCACGAGCGGCGCGAGCAGCGCGCGGCGCGGGCGGCGCGACGGCGTCGCACCCGCCGGCGTTCGCAGCAGCAGGTAGGCGAAGGCCGCACCCATCCCGCCCTGCGCGAGCACGGTGCCCAGCGCCGATCCGTCGAGGCCGAGGTCCAGCCCGTAGACGAACCACACCTCCAGCACGGCGTTGACCACCTGCGCGACGACGACGATGAGCAGGGGCGTGCGCAGATCCTCGATGCCGCGCAGGTAGCCCTGACCGGCCAGCGCAATGAGCGCGAACGGCAGGCCCAGCGCGCTGAGGCGCAGATAGCGCTCGGCGAGCTCGGCGGCCTCGCCGCTGTTGCCAAACAGCGCGACGAGCGGTCCCGCGAACGCGCCGCAGACGAGCGCGAGCGCGACGCCGATCGCCGTCGCCAGCCAGAGCGACTGCGCCGCGAGTTCGCCGGCGCGCGCCGTGTCGCCCGCGCCGTGCAGCCGGGCGACCTGCGACGTCGTGCCGTAGGTGAGGAACACGCACAGCGAGACGAGCGTGGTGAGCACGGTCGCGGCGATCCCGAGCGCCGCGAGCTCCGTCGTCCCGATGTGCCCCACGATCGCCGTGTCGACCAGCAGGTACAGCGGCTCGGCCGCGAGCGCGCCGAGCGCGGGGATCGCGAGTCGGCGGATCTCGCGATCGTGAGGCGATCGCAGCACCCGGCGGACTCTACGATCCGCCCGTGGGCTCTCTTCGCAACGCGCTGTCCAGCCGCCTGGGCGGGCTCGTGGCGCTGGCAGCGATCATGCTGGCGGGGCTGGCCGGCTGCAGCAAGCAGGAGCGCGAGACCGTGCCGGTCGGCTGCTTCGGCGACCCGGCGGAGCTGATGAGCGCGCTGCGCCAGGCGCCCGGGGTCGTGGCGCTGCAGGACGGCACGTGGCTGTCGCGCTGCGTCAGCGCCGCGCGCACCGACGGCGATCTGCAGTCGCTGGGGTTCTCCTTCGGCCGGCTCGCCGACGTGCTGCGGGCGCGGTCGCGCACCGACGTGAGCGCAGCGCTGCAGCTCGGCTACCTCGCGGGGGCGGTGCAGGCGGGCGCGCGCCGCGCCCCGGGTGCGGTGGCTGATCAGCTCGCGCGGCGCATGCAGCAGCTTGCGGTGCTCGAGCCGGGCGCCCGCCCGGCGGCAGCGAGCGCGCTGACCCGTGGCCTGCGGGCGGGCGAGGGCCGCGGATGAAGCTGCGGCTGTATCACCACCGCGACGGCGCGCGGATCGCCTACCGCGAGGCGGGTGTCGGGCCCGGGCTGTGCCTCATGCACAGCGCCGGGCTGTCGCACCGTGAGTTCGTCCCGCTCGTCGAGCACCTCGCCGACCGGTTCCGGCTGGTGCTGCCCGACCTGCCGCTGCACGGCGACTCCGAGGACCGCCCGCGCCACCCGTACACGCTGGACTGGCTGGCCGAGGTGATGTCGGCGTTCTGCCGCGAGACCTGCGGCGGGCACCCCCTCGTCGGCGGCCACGCCGCGGGTGCGGAGATCCTGCTGCGCGCGGTGTCAACGGGGCAGCTACGGCCGGCCAGCATGGCGCTCATGCCCAACCGCCTGCACTGCCAGCCGGCGCGCTCGCGGTTGCCGGTGCCGCTGCGGGCGGTCGCGCCCGCCGCAGCCCTGCCCGGGCTCGATCGCGCGGCCTCACGGGCCGTGCGGCTCGCCTACCGCCCCGAGCAGGGGATGAAGCTCACCGCGCGCGGCAACCCCGCGGCGCGCGACCTCGTGCGCCACGCCACGGCGGACGTCGCGGGCAACGCGAACCTCGCACGGTCTTGGGCGCGGTGGGTGCGGCGCTGGCCGGCGGGCGCGCAGACCGCCCTGCTGGACGCCTACCCGCGCATCGAGTCGCCGGTCCTGCTGCTCTGGGCCGACCGCGATCGCTACCACCCGCTCGCCGGCGCCGAGCAGGCGCTGGACCTGCTGCCGAACGCACAGCTGCGGATCCTGCCGGGCACCGGCTTTCTCATCGCCTACGACGACCCGGTCGGGGTCGCGCGCGAGCTGACGGCGTTCTGTCTGTAGCGCCGTCGGAGCGGCCCGGCCGCCCGGGTGGGGGTGTGTCGGATCGCTCGCGCCCAACGCGATGTATCCGACACACCGCGAGCCGCGAGGCGACTCAGGCGCTGCTGCCGCGCGCCATCCTGCGCAGGTCCATCGCCTCGTCGAACGTCGCCTCGTCGACACCGTGCTCGAGGGCGACGTCGCGCAGCATCCGCCCGGAGGAGGCGGCCTCCTTGACGATCGCGGCGCCCTTGTCGTAGCCGATGTACGGGTTCAGCGCGGTTGCGGCGGCGAGCGTGGACTCCGACGAGCGCCGGCAGCCCTCGATGTTGGCCTCGATGCCGGCTACGCACTTGTCGGCGAACAGGCGGCTCGTCGTGGACAGCAGGCCGATCGAGCCGAGCAGGTTGCGCGCGATGAGCGGGATGCGCACGTTGAGCTCGAAGTTGCCCTGCAGCCCGCCGACGGTGATCGCCACGTCGTTGCCGATCACCTGCGCGCCGACCTGCATGACGACCTCCGGGATCACCGGGTTGACCTTCCCGGGCATGATCGACGAGCCCTTCTGCAGCTCGGGCAGGAAGATCTCGCCGATGCCGGCGCGCGGCCCGGAGCCCATGAGCGCAAGGTCCTGGGCGATCTTCGTCAGCGACACGGCGACGACCTTCAGCGCGCCCGACAGCTCCACGAGCGCGTCGCGGTTGGCCTGCGCCTCGAACGGATCCTCCGGCGCCGAGATCGACAGGCCGCTGGCCTCGCTGAGCCGCGCCCGGATGCGCTCGGCGAACTCCGGATGGGTGTTGAGGCCGTTGCCGACGGCGGTGCCGCCGAGCGGGATCTGCGCGACCTGTGGCAGCGCGTTGCGCACCCGGCGCGCGCCGAGGCGCAGCTGCGCCGCATAGCCGGCGAACTCCTGGCCCAGCGTCACCGGCACGGCATCCATGAGGTGCGTGCGGCCGGACTTCACGACGTCCTCGAACTCGTCGGCCTTGGCGGCGAACGCGGCCTCGAGGTGCTCGAGCGCGGGCAGCAGCCGGTTCGTCGCCTCGTCGAGCGCGGCGAGGTGGACGGCGCTCGGAAAGACGTCGTTGGAGGACTGACCCATGTTCACGTGGTCGTTGGGGTGGGCGCCCTCGCCCGCGAGGTTCGCGATGACCTCATTGGCGTTCATGTTCGTCGAGGTCCCCGAGCCCGTCTGGAAGACGTCGATCGGGAACTGGTCGTCGTGCGTGCCCGCGGCGATGTCGTCGGCGGCGGCGCCGATCCGCTCGGCGAGCTCGCCGTCGAGCTTGCCGAGGTCGGCGTTCACCCGCGCGGCCGCGCCCTTGATCGCGGCGAGCCAGCGCACGACGCTGACCGGCACGCGCTCACCGGAGACCGGGAAGTTCTCGACCGCCTTGGCCGTCTCGCCGCCCCACAGCTTCTGGTCAGCCACACTCATCCCATGCCCTCCGCCTCGTCGGTCACCGTGGGGCCAACGCTACCGAGCCGCGGGCGCCCCGTGCGGCTCGGGGTGCGGCTCAGCCGCCGGCGGCGGCGGCCTGCGTCCTGAAGCGGCCGCCCACCGCCTCGACGGAGGGCTTGGCCTTGTTGCGCACGTCGAACAGGCCCTTCTGGTTCAGCCCGCGGACGAGCTTGATGTTCGGGACCTCGCGCCGGATCGACCCGCCGTAGAAGGACGGGTTGACCCCGAAGTCGCGCAGGTTCCAGACGAGCGCGCCCGCGAGGTTGGGGATCCGCGCGTACGTCGACAGGTGCAGGTCCAGCAGGTGCGCCTGGAACGCGTAGCCGCCCGGCTGCGTCGTGGCGTTGCGGCCGTTGCCCTCGGCGCCGAACTCCGTCACCGCGATGACCTTGTCGGGGAAGACGTTGCGCAGGCGCCTCAGCCGGGCGCGGATGAGGTCGCGCAGCTCCTCGGCCGGCGCGTGCGTCGCCTCGTACCAGCCGATGTAGTTCGTCCACCCGATCATGTCGACGTTCTCGTAGATCGTCGACGTCTTCTGGGGCGGATGCGCGCCCCAGATGTCGAGCGCGATCGGCCGGCCGGGATCGACCCGCTTGAGCTCGGCGGCCATCGAGTTGACGTACGGGATCTGGCCCTCCGGGTGGCCGTTGCCGGCGACCTCGTTGGCCAGGTTCCAGGTGATGATCGACGGGTGCAGCTGCGCCTGGCGGAACGTCGTGCGCACGCGGTTCTTGGCGACCCTGACGCGCTTCTCGCCGCGCGAGGTCCAGGCGCCCGGGGCATCCGTCGGGCCGACCCCCTGCCAGACCATGATCCCGGCGGCGTCGAAGCGCTCGAGCAGGCCCTGGTCGAGCGGGTGCTGGCTGCGGGTCGCGTTGGCATCGATCGCCTTGAGCTGGGCGACCATGCGGTCCTGGTCGATGGGGCGCAGCCCGTCGCCGCGGCCGAAGACGTCCTCGTGGATCGAGGCGCCGCGCAGCTTGATCGCCCTACCGTTGAGGATCAGGTCAGCGCCCCTCGCGCGCATGTCGCGCAGGCCGACGCGCGCGCGGTACGTCGTCTCGCCCGGCACCTCGAGCGCGAGCTCCCAGAGGTTCGGCGCGCTGGGCGACCAGAGCGCGGGATCGTCGATCTTGACCGACGTCTCGAGGACCTCCGTGCCCTCCTTGGCGATCGCCTCCGCGGGGAACTCGAACGCGATCTTCCGATCGCCGCGCGTCAGCGTGCCGCGCGCGCCGAGGGGCCGCGATGGGCCGTTGTTGTGCACGTGCACGCGCAGGTCGACGAGCGCCTGCCCCCCGACGAGCTTGGTCTGCATCATCGGATAGGCCAGCTCGCTGGCCGCGATCCGCCGGATGCTGACGCCGCGGTTGATGCCGCCGAAGTTGAACCAGAGCCGATGCCAGCCGTCGCGCTTCATCGCGGTCGGTCCGCGATAGTCGGCGCGCACGACGAGCTTGTGGCGCTCGCCGCCCTTCAGGAACGCGCGCACGTCGAAGGGCAGGTACTCGCCCTTGTGGCGCGCCACCTCCTTGCCGTCGAGGAAGACGCGCGCGCGGTGGTTGATCGACTCAAAGCGCAGGGCGTAGTTGCCGTCGACCGGCACGGTGAGGTTCGTCCGGTACCACGCGACCGTGCCGCGGAAGATCGGGATGCCGCGCCGGCCGGTGATCTTCGTGGCGTCGGGGACGTACGGGACGCGGACGAGCTCGCCACCGAACTTGCCGGTCTGAAAGCCCTTGTCGAGGCCGGTGTCGTCGCGGTCGCGGCGAAAGCGCCACAGGCCGTTGAGCTGTGCGCGCTGGCCGGGTCCGGCGTAGATCGTCGGCTCCGCGCCGTGCGGCGCGTTCACGACCGGCGGCGCGGGCGCGGCTTCGGAATCGGCTGACGCGACCATCACGAGGACGCCCGCGAGCACGGCGAGGCTCGCACAGACACCGCCGACCACCGCCCGCATCCCCACCCTCGTCACGCGTCCCCGTTCATCGTTTCACTCAAGATCCTGCGGCGACTGTGCGCGCAACGAGTGCGTGCAGGCGCGATCATCCGTGCCGCTCCGAACACGACCACCGGCAGAATGTACCGTCCCGCACCCCGGTGCACGCTACCCGCCGGGGCGCGCACGCTGCATCCGCACACCTCATGGCCCGTGAATTCGACACCATCGACGAACACCTTGCAGGCTGGATAGCCCGCCAGCAACTGTTCTTCGTCGGCAGCGCGCCGCTCGACGCGGACGGGCACGTCAACGTCTCCCCGAAGGGCCCGATCGGCTCGCTGCGCGTGCTCGGCCCGACGACGCTGGCCTACCTCGACATCTACGGCAGCGGGGCGGAGACGATTGCGCATCTTCGAGAGAACGGGCGAATCGTCGTGATGTTGTGCGCCTTCTCCGGACCGCCGCGAATCCTGCGCCTGCACGGCCGCGGCGAGGTGCTGCGGGCCGGCGCCGACGGGTTCGACGCGCTGCTCGCGCAGGCCGCGTTCGACGAGCCGTCCATCCCGGAGGCACGGCGTGCGATCGTGCGTGTGGAGGTCACGCGAATCGCCGACTCGTGCGGCTACGGCGTCCCGCTCATGACCTACGACGGCAAACGCCCGCACAACACGCTGTCGGCGCAGAAGCGGCTGCGCGCCGGCGGCCCCGCGGCGATCGCCGA
>DASZDB010000019.1:0-2194 GCA_035942495.1 Solirubrobacteraceae bacterium | reverse complement strand
GTATGGCCTCCGCCACCGAGGCGCTCAGCGACGCGGTCCTGGCAATCGCCGCCGAGCACGCCGTCGAGCCCGTCCTGCAGAAGCTCGTCGACGCCGCGCGCGAGCTGGCCGGCGCGCGCTACGCGGCGATCGGCGTGCCCGACGGCGACGGCGGCTTCGGGCGCTTCATCACGTCGGGCATGAGCGACGAGCTGATCGCGTCGCTGGGCGAGCTGCCGCGCCAGCACGGCCTGCTCGGCGCGATGCTCGAGTCGGCCGAGCCCTACCGCACCGCCGACATCCGCGACGACCGGCGCTTTCGCGGCTGGTGGCCGTCGACGCACCCGTCGATGAGCTCGTTTCTCGGCGTGCCGATCGTGTCCGGCCGCGGCGACGTCGCGGGTGCCTTCTACCTCACCGACAAGCTCGATGCGGCCGAGTTCTCCGATGCTGATCAAGCGCTCATCGAGACGTTCGCGGCGCACGCGGCGCTCGCGCTGGAGAACGCGCGGCTGCACGAGCGCTCGCGCGAGCTGAGCATCGTCGAGGAGAGAAACCGCCTGGCGCGAGAGCTGCACGACGCGGTCACCCAGAAGCTCTTCGGGGTCGTCCTCGCGGCGGAGTCGGGCGCGGCGCTGCTCAGCCAGGACCAGGCCGGGGCGGAGGTGCAGCTCGCGCTCGCGCGCGACCTCGCCCGCGAGGCGATGGAGGAGCTGCGGACGGTGATCGTGCACCTGCGTCCGGCCGCGCTCGAGTCCCAGGGGCTGGCCGAGGCGCTCGGCAAGCACGTGGAGGTGCTGCGCCGCGTGCATCGCCGCGCGATCGCGTTGACGGTGCAGGGCGACGCGCCGGTCGCGGCGGCGATCGAGGGCGACGTCTTCCGGATTGCGCAGGAGGCGCTGCACAACGCGCTGCGCCACGCGGACGCATCGCGGTTCGACGTTGCGCTGCGCAGTGAGCCCGGGCGCCTCGAGCTCAGCGTGCGTGACGACGGGGTCGGCTTCGAGCCGCACGCCGCGGGGTTGCGTTCACGGTCGCTCGGGCTGACGACGATGGTCGAGCGCGCGCGCGCTGCCGGCGGTGAGCTGAAGGTCGATTCCGCGCCAGGCGCCGGCACGACCGTCCGCCTCGACGTCGTCTCCGAGACCGCGACGCCGTGATCCGCGTACTCATCGCCGACGACCACGCGGTCGTGCGGCAGGGGCTGCGGACGTTCCTCGAGCTGCAGGACGACATCGAGGTCGTCGGCGAGGCCGCCGACGGCGAGCAGGCGCTGGCCGCGGCGGCCGACCTCGCGCCGGACGTCGTGCTCATGGACCTCGTCATGCCGCAGCTGGACGGCGTCGGCGCGATCGAGCGCCTGCGCGCGGGCGGGTCGGGCGCGCGCGTCATCGTGCTGACGAGCTTCCTCGACGAGGACAAGGTCCTGCCGGCCGTGCGGGCCGGGGCCGCGGGCTACCTGCTCAAGGACGTCCAGCCGGCCGACCTCGTCAGCGCGATCCGCACGGTCGACGGCGGCGACGCGCTGCTGCACCCTGCGGTCGCGGCGCGGGTGCTGCGCGAGCTGGCCGCCGACGGCAGCCGCCGCTCGGCGGCCGAGTCGCTGACCGCCCGCGAGCGCGAGGTGCTCGCGTTGATCGCCCGCGGGCGCGCGAACAAGGCGATCGCCCTCGACCTCGGCGTGGCCGAGAAGACCGTGAAGACGCACGTCGGCAACATCCTGGGCAAGCTCGGGTTGTCGGATCGGACGCAGGCGGCGTTGTATGCGGTGCGGGAGGGGCTGGTGTAGGGGCCGCGGGCTGTCGCGTCGCGAGCGGGAAGAGCGCCGACGTTTGAACGGCAGCATTGAGAGGGTGAGCTCAGGTGCTCGCAGCACGACGGCGGGGGATGTCGTGAACGAGCGACGAAGGCGATCGTCGCGGCCGTTGCGTCGTCGCTCGTTCGTCGCAGGCGTGATCGCGCGACGAGCTGAGCGGGGGAGGTGATCGTGTCGTCGCTGCTTCACGCGCACGTCGACCGCGCCGCACCTGCGATCGCCGCCGCGACCTGCACAACTGCCGGATGGACGTGGGCGCTGAACATCTCCGGCAGTAGCGCACGCGTGGCAAGCAGTTCTGCCGCCCGAGTGACACGGCGCGACCGATCCGGCAGTTGTGCACGCCGGTCCTAGGACCAATTGCCGATGGTGCTCTCGGCGCCGGCGCACGTAGCGTCG
>DASZDB010000018.1:0-1648 GCA_035942495.1 Solirubrobacteraceae bacterium | reverse complement strand
TCGTCGCGGTCGACGGACGTGATCACCGCGTGGCGCAGGCCCATCTTGGCGATCGAGCGCGCGACGCGGGCCGGCTCGAGCGGGTCGTTCCACGTGGGCTTGCCGGTGCGCACGTTGCAAAAGCCGCAGCGCCGCGTGCACGTGTCGCCGAGGATCATGAACGTCGCGGTGCCGCGCTCCCAGCACTCGCCGACGTTCGGGCAGGCGGCCTCCTGGCAGACCGTGTGCAGGTTCTCGTCCTTGATGAGCTTCGTCAGCTCGCGGTAGCGCTCGCCCCCCGGCGCCTGGACCTTGAACCACGGCGGCTTGCGCTCGCGCAGCGGACGCACGTCGGGCCCGAGGACCGTGCGCACGTCCATCCCGCCGGGGTTGGCACGGGAGCGGGTCGAGAGCCTGCGTTCGTCGGTGGCCATAGGCGTTCTTCGAGGGTAGAGGGTCAGGCGGGCCGGCACAGGAAGATGAGATCCGACGCGAGCAGCCCGTGGCGGGCGGCGCGCTCCGGGCCCAGCTCGCGCGTCAGGTCGACGACCTCGACGTCGAAGCCCGCCGCGCGCAGGCGGTCGGCGATGTCCGGCGCGTAGAGGCGGACGTGGTCGTGCTGGAGAAACTCGCGGGCGCGGTCCTCGGGCGTGGCGATCGAGGCGTCCTCGTATGTCGTGGTCCGGTCGAGGGCGAGCGGGACCATCACGAGACACCAGCCGCCGGGGGCCGTCATGCGGCGCAGCTCGCCCATCGCTGCGGCGTCGTCGGGCACGTGCTCGAGCACGTGTGAGCAGATCACCGCGTCGAACGCCCCGTCGGGCAGGCCGGTCGCCGTGACGTCGACGCGTAGCTCGACATCCTGCGCCGGATCCAGGTCGGTGGTGACGTAGCGCAGGTGCGAGAGCGACGCGAGCCGATCGCGCAGGCACCACTCGGGCGAGAAATGCAGCAGTGCGCGCGTGTCCTCGAGCAGCTCGGGACGGTGCCGGTCGAGGAGCAGCCATTGCGCGCGGTGACGCTCGTGCGAGCCACAGCGCCAGCACAGCGCGCTGGCGCGATTCCATTCGTCCTTGAAGCGGTCGAAGCCGTGCTCGCACAGCGGGCACTGCACCACGCCGCCGCGGTGGCGCGCGGTGGCGGCGCGGACGCGGACGGCGTCGACCAGGCGGCTCACGCGGCCGGCGCGGCGGCGTCGACACGTTCGAGGTCGACCGTGACGGCGCGCCGGCCGAACGCCTCGGCGAAGCGCATGGCCATGGTCTCGCGAAGTGTCGCCAGCAGCGGCTCGTCGCTGTCGCCGAGCGGTCCGGTCTCCTCCAGCACGGAGGTCATCAAGACCCCGGTCAGCCCGCACGGCACGACCCAGCCGAACGGGGCGAGGTCGTTGTCGACGTTGATCGCAAAGCCGTGCGTCGTCACGCCGCGCGACACGTGCACGCCGATCGATGCGATCTTGCGCTCGCCGGCCCAGACGCCCGTGAAGTCCGGGCCCTCGTCGGGACGCGCGCGGGCGCTGATGCCGGCCTCGGCCAGCGCCGCGACGATGGCGCCTTCCATCGTGCGCAGGTAGGCGATGACGTCGTCGATGCGCATGATCGGATAGCCGACGAGCTGGCCGGGCCCGTGGTAGGTCACGCGCCCGCCGCGGTTGGTGTCGACGATGTCG
>DASZDB010000017.1:0-3687 GCA_035942495.1 Solirubrobacteraceae bacterium | reverse complement strand
CCGATGACGCGCAGCTGCGCGACGAGCTCCTCGGCGTGGTTGAGCACCGGCGTGCCGCTCAGCGCGAGCTTCAGCCCGCCCTCGACGACCGACGCGGCAAGCCGTCGCACCGCCTGGGTGCGCTTGGCCTGCGGATTCTTGACGTAGTGCGACTCGTCCACGACGAGGGCGCGCGGCCCCATCCGCCCGAGGACCTCGCGGTGGGCGGCGACGATCTCGTAGTTGAGGATCGTGATCTCGGCGGTGGGCGCGACCGCCATCCGCCCCTCGACGAGGGCGACGCTGCGGTGCGGGAGCCAGTGCGCCGCCTCGCGCTGCCAGTTGAGCTTCAGTGAGGCGGGGCACACGACGATCGCGGGAAAGGCGCCGTCGGCCTCGAGCGCCGTGAGCGCCTCGACCGTTTTGCCCAGGCCCTGCTCGTCGGCGAGAAAGCAGCGCCGCGCGTCCAGCGCGTACCGCACCGCCGCCCACTGAAACGGCGCGAGCACGCCGCCGAGCAGCGCCGCCACCGCCTCGATCGGCTCGGCGCTGATCGCGCGCGAGCTGCGGATCGCCGCGACCGCGGCGGCGTGCTCCTCGCGCAGCGCGTCGAGGACGAGCGCTCCGGCGCCGTCGACCTGCACCGCGAAGGTCGCCACGAACGCGTCGAGCGGCTCGACGATCCATGGGTCGATCGGCAGCGTGCGGCTGCGCGCGTCGGCGCCGGGCAGCTTGCAGAACGCGGCGCCGGCGTCGGAGTCCCAGAGCACGTCGAGGCGGATGCGCTCGCCGTCGAACGTGCGCGCCGCGGTCAGCCGCGCCGGCGGCGGTGGGTCGATGCCGCTCAGCAGCGCCTCGACGCAGCGTCGCGCGCCGGCCTCCATGCGGACGGCATCCTGCTCGGCGAGCGCCTCCGCGCCCGCGAGCGTGAGGGGCGCCAGCACGGCTCCGTCGGCACGCCTGATCGACCCTTCCAGCAGCGCCTCGGGCGGTGTTCCCGCGCGCGTGGCCAGCGTCCACCAGCCGCGCCCGTCGTAGCGCGTGGCGCCGACGACAGCCACCCAGCGCTGGTCGATCGCCGTCAGCCAGGCGACGACCTCCGGCGACGGCAGCAGGTCCGGGAAGCGCTCCAGGACGCCGGCGACGTGGACCCCGACCCAGTCGTCGACGGGCGCCCACCACTCGCGCCGGTCCCAGTCGAAGCGCCGCCCGGGGATGCCGCGCACGAGGTTGACGATCGCCGCGTCGTAGGGGAACGCGAGCACGACGATCTGCTCGGCGCCGCTGCCGCGCAGCTCGACGTTCGGGGTGGTCGGGACGAGCTCCATCGCTCGCCGGAACGGTAGCCATGGCGGCGGGCGGGAACGCTTCGCCCTGGCACGGGGGTGGCGAATCCGCGTCGCATAGCGATCCAGATTCGCCACACCCCCGCGTGGCGGCCGCGTCCGCTGGCGCCGACCGCCGCGCCGTTGCCGCACAGCTCACTCCCTCAAGGCTGCAGTTCGTCGCCGCTCACGTGCACGCGGCCCCGGCGCCACCGGGCCGGACTACCGCAGCAGCTCAAACCAGATCTGCTCGTCGTGCTCGCCCGCGGTGCCCCACGCGTCGGCCATGCGGTCGACGATCTGCAGCCCGTAGCCGCCGAGCGACGGCGTCTCGCGCGAGCGCAGCAGCGCGTCGGCGCTGGCGTGCGGCCCGTCGCCGGCGACCGCGATCCGCACGCGCTCGGGCGTGACGGCGATCGACAGCCGCAGGACGCGGTCGGGTCGCGGCTCGACGCCTGCGACGAACACCGCGATCAGCTCGCTGGACAGCAGCAGCACCTTGTAGCCCAGCTCGCCCGCCAGCCCCGGCGTCGCGGCGAGCTCGCGGCGGGCCACGCCGGCGGCCGCCGCCGTGGCCGGCAGCTCGATCGTCCGATCCTGCGTGGCGGTGGCGCTGCGCATCGCGAAAGGACTACCCGAAAGGCCGGACGGTTCACGGTCGCCCCACGGCCGCGCGTCTCGCGCCGATAGCCTGCGGCGCGCCATGCCCGACTTCCTCCCGCTGCCCGACCGCCCGCCCAAGCCGCGCAGCGCGGGCCTCACGCACGTCATCGACACCGGACTCGGGCTGCCCGAGGTCGAGGGCATGCTGCGCCAGTCCGCCGCGCACATCGACACGGTGCGCCTGGGCTGGGGATCGGCCTACGTCACGGCCGGCCTCGAGGCCAAGCTCTCGGCGTACCGCGCCCACGACGTGCCGGTCATGCTCGGCGGGACGCTGACCGAGCTCGCGTGGCTGCACGGTCGCGTCGACGACCTGTGCGGCTGGCTCGACGAGCTCGCGATCGACCGCATCGAGGTCTCCAGCGGGGTCGTGGCGATCCCGCCCGACGAGAAGACGGCGCTCATCGAGCGCCTGGCCGCGCGCTACACGGTCTACGCCGAGGTCGGCGAGAAGGACCCGGCGGCGTTGCTGGCGCCCTACCGCTGGGTGCAGCTCATCCGCGACGCGCTGGCCGCCGGTGCCGAGATGGTCGTCTGCGAGGGCCGCGCCACCGGCACGGCGGGCCTCTATCGCCCCGACGGCGAGGCGCGCACCGGCCTGATCGACGAGATCGTCCACGAGATCGACCGCGGCCGTCTCATCTTCGAGGCGCCGCGCAAGCACCAGCAGGTCTGGCTCATCGAGCGCTACGGCGCGGACGTCAACCTCGGCAACGTGCCGCCCGCCGAGGTCCTCTCGCTGGAGACACTGCGCCTCGGCCTGCGCGCCGACACGCTCGCGCAGTTCCACGGGTCGGCTCCCGCGGATGTCTGAGCGCGGCGATCGCACAGCGGTCCTGCTGACCGGCGTGGGCAAGCGCTACGACATCGTCAGCGCGTTCGGCGACCACGCCTTCACGATCGCCGCCGACCCCAACCCGCTCGCGCCCGCCCGCTACGCCGCCGATCTCGCGGTCGCGCCGCCGCGGATCGACGACCCCGACTACATCCCGTTCCTCGAGCGCCTCGTCGCCGAGCACGACGTGCGCGCGATCGTCCCGCTCACCGACCTCGACATCGAGGCGCTCGCCGCCGCCGCCGACCGGCTGCCGGCGTTCGTGCCGTCCGCCGAGATCGCGCGCGCGACGTTCGACAAGTACGAGACCCACGGTCTGCTCACCGAACTTGACCTGCCCTCGCCACCGACCGTCCTGCCGGGCGAGGATCCGCCGTCCTACCCCGTCATGGTCAAGCCGCGCCGCGGCTCGGGCGCGCGTTCGATCCACGCCGCCGCCGACCGCGCCGAGATGGAGTTCTTCATCCGCTACGTCAAGGAGCCGGTCATGGTCCAGCGGCTCATGGGCGGGCCGGAGTTCTCGATCGACCTGCTCTGCGACCTCGACGGGCACTGCCTGAACGCGATCCCGCGGACGATGATCGAGTCCCGGGGCGGCGAGTCGATCAAGGGGACGGTGATCTTCGACGAGGAGCTCATCGAGCTTGGCCGCGCGACGGGCGAGGCGCTCGGGGTGCGCGGCCCGTGCACGGTGCAGGCCTTCCGCGACCCGGAGATCGGGCTCGGCATCACCGACGTCAACACGCGCTTCGGCGGCGCCTTTCCGGCCCCGATGTACGCCGCGCGCCCCGGGCGCACGTACCCCGAGCTGATCGTGAAGATGGCGCGCGGCGAGCGCGTCGAGACGCACGTCGGCGACTTCGCCCACGGCCACACGTTCACGCG
>DASZDB010000016.1:0-4442 GCA_035942495.1 Solirubrobacteraceae bacterium | reverse complement strand
ATCGCGAGGTCGCCGTCGAAATGCACGAAGAGATGCTTGCCGTGGGCGTCGACGTGCGTGACCGCGCGGCCGGCGAGCTTCTCGGGCCAGCGCTCGCCGCGCAGGCGCGGGTTGGGGTGCGCGATCTCCGGGATCAGCCCGGTCAGGAGCGGCCTGATCCGGCGCGCGGCGTAGTGGATCGTGTCGCCCTCGGGCATGGCTTCGTTCAATCTAGAACGCGTGGACAGGGCAATCGACGCGCTCGAACGCATCGTCGGGCCGCAGCACGTGCAGCCGGGCGCGGTCGTCGGCGATGTCGGCGTGCGGGGCGGGGCGACCACGCTCGTCGCGCCGGCCGACGCGCAGGAGGTCGCCGCCGTCGTCGGCTGGTGCTACGCCCACGACGTCGCGATCGTGCCGGTCGGCGGGCGCAGCGGGCTCGCCGGCGGCGCGGCGGTGGTGGATAGGGGTACGGGTGCCGACGCGATCGCGCTGTCGCTCGGCCGGCTGCGGGCGGTGCGCTCCTTCGAGCCGGAGCTGTGGCGCATGGAGGCCGAGGCCGGCGTGACGACCGCCACGATCGCCCGCCTCGCGCGCGAGAACGGGCTGCTGTTCCCGCCCGACCCCGGCGCGCCGGAACAATCCCAGCTCGGCGGGACGATCGCGACGAACGCCGGCGGCCCGCACGCGTTCAAGTACGGCGTCACCGGCGACTGGGTCACCGGCCTGGAGGCGGTGCTCGCGCCGGGCGAGCTCGTGCGCGTCGGCGGCGCGACGCGCAAGGACGTCGCGGGCTATGACCTGCGCGCGCTGCTCACGGGTTCGGAGGGGACGCTCGGGGTCATCACGGCGGCTTGGCTGCGCTTCGTGCCCGCCCCCGAGCGCCGGCTCGCGCTCGTCGCCTCGTACGCCGACGCCGCGGCCGGTTGTGAGGCGATCCTGCGCGTGCTCGCAAGCGGCATCGTGCCGGCGGCGCTCGAGTGCTTCGACGAGGGCGCGATCCGCGCCGCGGGGGCGGCGTTCCCGGACGGCGGCCTGGAGGGCTTCGTCGTTGTCGCCGAGGCCGACGGAAGCCACGAGGAGGCCCCGCGCGTCCGCGACGAGCTGCGCGAGGCGCTCGAGCCGGGCAGCAGCGCGCTGCACGCGCCCGACTCGGCACGGGCGATCTGGCGCTGGCGCGACGGCGTCTCGCTCGCCGTCACCGCCGCCCGCGGCGCGAAGCTCTCCGAGGACATCGCCGTGCCCGTCGAGCGGCTCGAGGAGGCGATCGCCGAGACGGTAAGCATCGGCGAGCGCCATGATCTCGAGGCCTGCTCCTGGGGTCACGCCGGCGACGGCAACCTGCACGCGACCTTCCTGCTCGATCCCGGTGACGAGGCGCAGCGAGCGCGCGCCGGCGAGGCCGCGCAGGAGCTCTTCGACCTCGCCGTGCGCCTCGGCGGCACGATCACCGGCGAGCACGGCATCGGCCTGCTCAAGGCGGGCCAGCTCTCACTCCAGTGGGCTCCCGCCGCCGTCGGCGCGCCCCGCGCGATCAAGGACGCCCTCGATCCGAAGGGCCTCTTCAACCCCGGAAAGAAGGCGCCCTGACCGATCAGCCGGCTGCGTTCGCGCTGACCGACTGCCGGGCGAAGTCCTCATTGAGCTGCGTCAGGCGGAAGTTGTTGCCCGACGGATCGCGGAAGGACGAGTCGATCCCGTACGGGTACTCCGTGGGCCCCTCGCCGAACTCGACGCCGCGCGCCCGCAGCTCGTCGTAGGTCGCGTGGACGTCGTCGGTCGTCAGGAAGACGGTGCCGGCAAACCCCTTGGCCATGAGCGCGCGCACCTGCTCGGCCGCCGCCTCGTCCATGACCGGCGGACCGGGAATCGCCATGAGCGTGATCGCGAAGTCGTCCTGACCGGGAGGACCGACGGTGAGCCAGCGGAAGTTGCCCATCTCGGGCACCGTCACGTCGGCGCGCAGCTCCATGCCGAGCTTCTGCGTGTAGAAGGCGAGTGCCTCGTCCTGGTCGTGGACCCAGAGCTGGGCGTTGGCGATCCTGATCATCGGATGTCTCCTTTTGTAGCTTGCGCCAGAGGCCCAGAGGCTGGCCCTCGGGCCCGATCTGATGAGGAGCACGCTAGACCGGCGGCGGCCGGCTGTCTTCTCGAAACGTGCGGCGTCGTGGGCGCCCGTAGACGCGCACGAGGCAGGCCGGAACGCGGACGTGGTCGGCGGCCGGCGGATACGCCGCGCGGTAGGCGCCGGGCGACATCCCGAACATGCGCGTGAAGCTCGTCGTGAACGAGCCCTGGCTGACGAGCCCGACCGACAGGCAGACGTCCGCGACCGAGCGGTCGGTCGTGCGCAGCAGCGTCGCCGCGCGCTCCAGGCGCCGCGTCAGCAAGTAGGCGCGCGGCGTCTCGCCGAAGGCGTTCTTGAACTCGCGGCTGAAGTGCGCGCGCGAGAGGCCGGCCGCGGCGGCCATGTCGTCGACGCCGATCTGATCGAAGTAGCGTGCGTCGGCGAGGTCCTTGGCGCGCAGCAGGTGGCGGGCGGGCGGAACGAAGGCCATGCCGCTCCCAGTATCGCCGCTTCGCGCGCGAGTCTTCTACTGTCTGGCCCGTGCCCTCTGACCTTGTTCCCACCGCCCGCGAGCTGCTCGAAGCGCTCGGCAGCAACACCTGGACCGACGGCCGCGCCGACCGGCTCATCGAGACCCTCGGCCAGTCCATGGGGCGCGCGACGCCCGCCGAGTCGCGCGAGGCGCTGGCGCTGCTCGCGTCCGGCCTGAACTCGCTCGATCCCGAGCCCGCCGGCGTGGCCTCGCGGATCGTCGGCGCGATGATCGAGGCCGGGCACGACCCGCAGCCCGCGCGCGCCGCCATGCTCGGCGCCCTGCAGACGACGCTGCCGGTCTGCGCCGGCATGGTCGATGAGGCGCGTGCCGAGGTCGGCGAGCCGGACCCCGACCTCGATCTCAACGACGACGCGATCGACGCGTGGCTCGCCGACCAGCACGCGCACGCCCTCAACGAGGTCGCCGGGCGGCGCCCGTCGGCGCTCGAGGCCTGGCAGCGCCTGCACGAGATCTGGCCCGGCGCGATCGCGCTGCTGTCGGTCGATCCGGCGGCCCGCGCCGAGGCGAGCGAGCTCGCGGAGGTCGCCGAGAAGATCGAGGAGGTCCACGAGGCCGGCGGCTGGCTGCGCGCGATGCTCACCGTCCTCGACGAGGAGCCGTACATCGCGATCGAGCCCGCCACACGCACCGGGATCGTCGGCCGCATGAGCGGCATCGTCGAGAACTTCCAGCTCAACACGCTGCTCATGGACGAGTTCCCGCGCGACGAGCCGCGCGTCTCGAAGAACGCCGTCGCGGTCGCGCGCGGCAGCGGCCCGCAGCAGATCGACGAGACCGTCACCGGCGCCTGGAACCTCTACACGTACGCGGCGCTGCAGCCCGGCGGCGAGCTGCCCGAGGCGACCGACCGCGACTACGCCGACACGTGGATCTGGAACGAGGGCATGCCGGCCGACATCCCCGTCCTCCAGGGTCACCGCGTGATCCTGCTCGGCCCGGCGGAGCCCACGCGCAGCTGGCCCGCGCAGCGGATGTTCCTCAAGCTGCCCGCCCGGCTGACCGCCGAGTTGCTCGACGAGAGCGAGCTGGACGCGTGGCTGGCCAGGATCGAGGAAGCGGCCGCGAACACCCCGCGCTGAGCGCGCGGGCGTTCGAGCACCGGGACGCCGCTTCTCAATCCCGCGGCGCGTACCGGCTGTGCAGCATGAGGTCGTTGCCATCCGGGTCGCTGAAGAACGCCATCTTGCAAACGCCCGTGTCGAGCGTGTCGCCGGCGAACTGCACGCCCTGTGCCTCGAGGTCGGCGCGCGCTGCGTCCACGTCGTCGACGTGCAGGGCGGGATGGGCGTTCTTCTGCGGCTGGAAGTCCATACCGAAGCGGGCGGGCTCCCAGATGCCGAAGCATGTGTCGCCCACCCAGAACTCGGCGTCCGAGCGGGCGTCGGGGCGCAGCCCCAGCGTGTCGCCGTAGAACGCGCGTGAACGGGTCCAGTCCTGAGATGGGATGCCGACGAAGTCGAGCTTGCTGATCATGGGAGCCTCCTTCGGGATGTGGTGCGGGGCGTACCGTGGCAGCCATTGCGGCCAGGTTCTGGCCTGATTACCAAATCGCCCACCCTCCGCGCGGGCATCGGGGCGCGCCCGGTGCGATATCCGCACCCGCCGCGCCCCGACCAAGCCGAATCTGGACGGCTACGGAGACGCAGCGCGACCTACGCGCTGAGCGTGAGCTTGCTCGGGCCGGCCCGGAAGCCGACCTCGATGAGCAGCGACTCCAGCGGCGACCCGACGACCGGCTCGCCGTCGACGCGCTCCAGCGACAGCTTGCGTCCGCGCCCGCCGGTGACGAACTGCGCGAGCGCCTCGAAGGAGGGCACGAGCCGGGGATCGCGGTGGTCG
>DASZDB010000015.1:0-2982 GCA_035942495.1 Solirubrobacteraceae bacterium | reverse complement strand
CCCGCCGGCCTTGCGCGATGCGCCGTGCTGCGCGACGACGGCGCGACGACCGGCCTTGCGCAGGCGCTCGGCGGAGCGGGCGATCGTGCCCGGGCCGAGGACGGCGCGCACGTCCGGATCGCGGGCGAGCTTGCGCTGGGCGCGCTCCAGCGTGGCCAGGCGCTGCGGCGTGGTGATGGCGCCGCGGCGTGCGACGGCGACGATCTCGAACGGCTCCGTCCATCCGGCGCCCATCGACCTCGCGACGTCGTCGTACTGCGCCCGCGCCTCGCTGCCGGTCGGAAGCGACTGCGCCGCGGGCGAGCCCGTGCGCAGTCCGAGCATGGGGATGCAGGCGGCGAGCAGCAGCAGCGTCGCGCCGATGGCAAGCGCCGGCCGCCGCGTGGCGGCACGGGCGAGCGCGCCGCCGGCGCCGCCGTTGGCGGGGGCGCCGGACCCGAGCCAAGGGCCGACGACGACGAGGATCGCCGGGACCGCGAGGATCGCGGTGGCGGCGCTCAGGAGGGCGACGGTGATGACGCCGACCGCCGCGGCGAGCAGCGCTGTGCCGGGCGACATCGCAGCGGCGACCGTCATCGCGACGAGGATCACCGCGGCTGCGGCGCCGACGGTCCGGGTCGTCGGGGCGGCGGCGGCGCCGACCGCGGATTCGATGTCGTCATGGCGCCCGTCCGCGAGCTCTTCGCGAAGACGCGAGACGAACAGCAGCGAGTAGTCGACCGCGAGCGCGAGCCCGACCATGCAGGAGATGGCGAGGGCGAAGGCGTCGAGGCGAACGGTCGCGGTGAGCAGCGCCAGCGCGCCGGTGGACGCGGCGATCGTGGCGGCGCCGAAGACGACGGGGATCGCGGCCGCGAGGGGAGAGCGGAAGACGAGCAGCAGGGCGAGCAGCAGCAGCGGCAAGGCGATGAGCTCAGCGCGGTGGATCGCCGCGATCGACTTGCGGGTGCCCTCGCTCGTGAGCAGCGGCATGCCCGGCACCGTGGCGCGGACGGGGGCCGCCGTCGCCTCGTTGACGAGCCGTTCGGCGGCGGCGCTGCGGCTGGCGATCTCGTCGTGCGAGCCGCTGACCGACAGCAGCACGAGCGCGCGGTCGTCGGAGGGGCGCAGGGCCGAGCGGCCGGAGGAGGTCGACCAGGGGCTGATCACGCGAACGCCCGGGCGCTTGGAGAGCCGGGTCACGAGCGCCTTGCCCTGCAACTTGACGTCCGCGCGCGGGCCGCGCAGCAGGACGGGCACCGTCGCCGCGTCACCGAAGTTGCCGCCGATGAGCGCGCGTGCACGCGACGACTCCGAACCGGCGACCTGCAGGCTGCCGGCCGACAGGCGGCTGTCGATGCCCAGGCCGACGACGCCGAGCACGACCACGATGGCGATCCATGCCGACAGCACGGCCCAGGGGTATGTCACGGCGAAGCGGGTGAGTGCAGGCGTGGGCCTGCTGCCCCCGCCGGAGTGCGGCTGCATCGGGTGGTCCCCCTTGAAGCTGTTCTGGAAAAGGCAGCGGCCCTGCTGCCGGTGTGGTGGCGGCTGCCCTGCCGCCGTGTGGTCTCATCGGCTGGACGGGTGTTGGACTTGAGCGTTTGTTTGGTCGCGTTAGCTCGTCACGTCATCCGTCGGGTGTGCGAACATGCGTTCGCATGGGCTATGTCGAACTCCACGCCCACTCCGCGTACTCCTTCCTCGACGGCGCCCCGCAGCCCGAGGAGCTCGTCGCGGCGGCGCTCGCGCGTGGTCATGAAGCGCTTGCGCTGACCGACCACGACTCGCTGTCGGGCTCGATGGAGTTCGCCCAGGCGGCGAAGTCGCTCGGCCTGCGAGCGATCCACGGCGCGGAGGTCACGCTCGACGACGGGCGTCACCTCACGCTGCTCGTGCGCGACGCGACCGGCTGGCGCAGCCTCTGCCGGCTGCTGACCCGCGCCCACGCCCATACACGCGACGGGGCGCAGCGCGACCGCTCGGACCCCGCGGTCTCGCTCGACGACGTGGAGGAGCATCACGCCGGCCTCGTCTGCCTCAGCGGCTGCGCGCGCAACGGCGTGCGCGACGAGCCGACGATGCGCCGCCTGCTCAGCGTCTTCGGCCTCGACGCCTTCCGCGTCGAGCTGCAGCGCCCGCTGGCGCGCCACGACCGGGCGCTCAACCGCGGCCTGGCCGGGCTGGCCGTGCGGCTCGGCGTCCCCGCGGTGGCGACGGGCAACGTCCACGCGCACTCGCGCGATCGCGCCTACCTGCAGGACGCCTTCGTGGCGATCCGCGAGCACACGACGCTCGACGCCTCCGAGCCGTTGCGGCGCGGCAACCACGCGCACGTGCTCACGAGCCCGCAGGCGATGGCGGCGCGCTTCGCGGACCATCCCGAGGCGGTCGCCGAGAGCGGGCGGCTCGCCGCGACGCTGAGCTTCGACCTCACGAGCGACCTCGGCTATCGCTATCCCGGCGCCGAGGACCTCACCGCGAGCCGCGCGCTGGCCGAGGTCTGCCAGGCGCGCTTCGACGAGCGCTACGGGGTGGGTGGGTCCGTTTCGCGCTCACACCACGAAGAGGCCAAGGCGCGCCTGGAGGAGGAGCTGTGCGTCATCGACAGCCTCGGTCTGGCCGGCTTCTTTCTGCTGCATCGCGACCTGCTCGATCTCGCGCGCGAGGTCGCGGTGGAGGTGCGCGGGACCGGCAACGCTCGCTCGCTGCTGCCGCCCGGCCGCGGCCGCGGCTCGAGCGTCTCCTCGATCGTCTGCCATCTCACCGGCCTCAGCCACGTCGACCCGATCGCCAACAAGCTCCTGCTCGGGCGCTTCCTCAACGAGGAGCTCACGGCGCTGCCGGACATCGACCTCGACTTCCCGCGCGACGTGCGCGAGAAGCTCATCCCGCGCGTGCACGAGCGCTACGGCACCGAGCGCTCGGCGCTCGTCGCCGCGTTTCCGACGTACCGCGCGAAGGGCGCCATCCGCGAGCTCGGCAAGGCGCTCGGGCTGCCGC
>DASZDB010000014.1:0-7260 GCA_035942495.1 Solirubrobacteraceae bacterium | reverse complement strand
GACACCTTGTAGCCGCCGCCGTCGCCGAACTTGCCGCCGGCGTGCAGCACGGTCAGCACGACCTCGAGCGCCGAGCGGCCCTCCTTCTCCATCGTTCCGACGGGGATGCCGCGACCGTCGTCGGAGACCGTGACGGAATTGTCCGGGTGGATCGTGACGTCGACGCGCGTGCAGTGCCCGGCGAGCGCCTCGTCCACCGAGTTGTCGACGACCTCGTAGACGAGGTGGTGCAGGCCGCGGACGCCGGTCGAGCCGATGTACATGCCGGGACGCTTGCGAACGGCCTCGAGGCCTTCGAGGACGGTGATGTCCTGTGCGTCGTATGAACCCGCGCCGGTACGGCCGTCGAGCTTCTTGTCGTCCTTCGCCACCAAACCTCCGAATACGTGAAGAAGCCCCGGAACCACGTCGTCCTCAGACGCGCCGGGGCGGTACAGCTGGTTGCCATAAGGATAGCACAAGGGCATCCCGGAACCCGGCCGCGGAGTGTGTCAAAAGACCTGCAAACAGCGACAAATCAGCCGCCCGTGCGACGGCGCTGCAGCCGGCCGTCGCGGGCGCCGGCGCCGCGGCCCGCGCGCGGCGCCCGATCCTCACTTCGAGCGGCGCCTCCCGACGGTCGCCACGCTGCGCACCGCCCGCACCCGATCGGCGCCCAAAGCGTCGTTCAGGGCATCCACGAGGACCGGGCCCAGGAGGTCGATCTCCTGCATCCAGACGGCTGACGAGCAGAGCACGGTGACGGTCCCCTCGCGCTCGGAGACGGGCTGCGCGGCCTGCGCGATCGCCGGCCCGGCGGACTGCTCCCACACGCGCTGCACGTCGGCCAGCAGCGTCATCGGGGCCAGGCGCTGCGTCAGCGCCTCGATGGCGCCGCCGATCGGTCGCGGGGCGCGCCGCCTCACGCGGCCGCCGCCGCGTCGCGCAGGACCGCTCCCCCGGCGACGGCCAGCCGCGTGACGTTCGCGGCCTCCGCGCCGGGCACGTGGCCGAGGTCCGTCGTCGTGATGACGCTCTGCCCCGCGCCGCGCAGCAGGCCGGCCAGCATCGCCCGGCGGTCGGGATCGAGCTCGCTCATGACGTCGTCGAGCAGCATGAGCGGCATGGCGGCGCGTGCCTCGGCGAGCGCCTCGCGCTCGGCCAGCAGGAGCGACAGCAGCGCGAGGCGCTGCTCGCCCTGCGAGCCGTAGGCGCGCAGTTCGCGCCCGTCGCGCAGCAGCGCGACGTCGTCGCGGTGCGGGCCGTGGCCGGTGAAGCCGCGCTCGAGGTCGAAGTCGACGCGCTCGGCGAGCTCGGCGGCGAGCTGCACGGGATCGGTGGCGCGCGTGCGCGGCCGGTAGCGCAGCTCGGCGTCCGTGCCGAGGCCGAGCGCCTGCGCGAGCGCGGTGAAGCGCGGCGCGAGCAGGTCCACGACCGCCGCCCGGTCGTCTCGCAGCGCGATCCCGTGGCGCGCCAGCTCGGCGTCCCAGGCGGGCAGCGACGACCGCGAGGTGCGGCCGTTGCGGATTCCGGCGAGCAGCGCGTTGCGCTGCGCCAGGGCGCGCCCGTAGGCGCGCCGCGTGTCGCTGCGCAGAGGCCAGCTCGCGGCGATCACCTGGTCGATGTGCGACCGTCGCAGCGCCGGCGGTCCCTTGATGAGCTCGAGGCGGTCGGGCATGAAGACGCAGACGAGCGGGCGCATCTCGACGTCGAGGAGCCGCTCGACGATCGCGCCATCGGCCTGCAGCCGCTTCGCGTCGCCCGGCGTGAACCCCACCGCCAGCGTGTGCGCGCGGCCCTCGTCGTCGCGCAGGTCGACCTCGACCCGCGCGGTCTTCGCGTCGAAGCGCACGACCTCGCGCTCGTTCGACGTCCGGCACGAGCGCCCGGTGCACCCGAAGTACAGCGCCTCGAGGAGGTTCGTCTTGCCGGCTCCGTTGCGGCCGTGGACGACGGTCAGCCCCGGGGCGAGCTCGACGTCCGCTCGCTCGTAGCTACGAAAGTCGCGCAGGCGCAGGCACGTGACGAGCATGCGACAGCAGCATCTAGACGTTCAGCCTGATCGGCATGATCAGGTACAGAAAGCCGCTGCCGTCGGCGGACTCGATGAGGCCGGGTCGCAGCGGGCTGATGAGCTTGAGCACGAGGTCGCCGCCGTCGGCGCTCTCGAGGCCGTCGCGCAGGAACTCGGGGTTGAAGCCGATCTCGAACGGTTCGCCGGCGAACGGCACCGGCAGCATCTCGCGGGCCTCGCCGACGTCGGGTGTCTGCGCCGACACCGTCAGCTCGCCCTCCTGGAACTGCAGACGCAGCGGCGCGTTCTTCTGGGCCATCAGGCTGACGCGGCGCACCACCTCGGTCAGCTCGCCCGACGTCAGCGTGAGCTCGTGCTCGAAGGCGTCGGGCAGCAGCTGGCGATAGTTCGGGAACTGACCATCGATGAGGCGAGAGGACAGGACGTCGCCGCCGACCTCGAAGACGATCTGGTTGGAGCGCACCGAGACGGTCAGCGTCTCGGCCTCGGTCGTCTGCGCGATGCGCGCGAGCTCCTGCAGCGCGCGCGCCGGGACGTTGGCCTCGAAGCCACCCTCGAGCGGGGCGTCGAGCTTCGTCTCCTTGACGCTCAGGCGGTAGGAGTCCGTCGCGACCATGCGCAGCTCGTCGCCCGAGGCCGAGACGAGGATGCCCGTCAGGATCGGCCGCGTCTCGTCGCGTGACGCCGAGCGCGCCACCCGGTTGATCGTGGCGACGAACGCGGCGGCCGGCACGGCGACGACGTTCTCTGCGCCCGGCTCGGGCAGCGGCGGGAAGTCCTCGGCGCGCAGCGTGCGGATGTGGAACGTCGCGGCCCCCGAGGCGACCTCGACGTCCTGCTCGGCCGGACGCAGCTCGAGGGTGGCGTCCTGGCCGGGGAGCGAGCGAGCGACGTCGAGCATGAGGCGGGCCGGCAGCACCACGGTGCCCTCGCGCTCCACATCGGCCTTGAGCGGAACGCGCAGACCGACCTCCATGTCGGTGGCCCGCAACTCGGCGCCGCCCGAGAGCGCGCTGAGCTGGACACCCGACAGCGCCTGGACCGCGCTACGTGCCGATGCCACGCGAGAGACGACACCGAGCTGCGCCAGCAGATCCGCGCACGACGTCGAGAGCTTCACGAGAACGACCGCTTATAGGAGATGGGAGTCATAGGGCGTGTGGAGATGTGCAGAACCGAGCGCTTCTTGACGCAGAGAGCGGGCAATCGCGCGATGGCGGCGATGTGCGCCTGTGGAGAGTGTGTCAGTTGACGCGGTCATCGCGGGGCTCGGCGAGGCGTCGTTCCAGATCACGCACGAGCGCCTGTGCAGTGGGGTCGGCGGCGAGCCGCTCGCCGGCCTTGCGGCATGCGTACATGACCGTCGTGTGGTTGCGCCCGCCGAAGCCCTCGCCGATGGCCGGCAGTGAGGCGCCGGTGTGCCGGCGCGCGAGGTACATCGCGACCTGGCGCGCCCATGCGACGGGGCCACTGCGCGCCGTGGAGCGCAGCTCCTCCAGGCTGACCTCGAAGGCGGCGCACGTGAGCTCCTGCACGCGCTCGATCGTGGGGGTCTCGCGGCGGGCTGTCGCACGGGGCGCCGGATACAGCCCCCCCAGCACCTCGTCGGCGAGCGCGGCGTCGATCGGCCGCCCCGTGAGCGAGTGGTAGGCGACGACGCGGATCAGCGCGCCCTCGAGCGTGCGGGCGTTCGTGGTGATCCGATGCGCGATCGCGTGCAGCGCACCTTCGTCGGCCAGCTCGATCGCGTCGTGCTGGACGCGCTTTCGCAGGATCGCGAGGCGCGTGGCGAGCTCCGGCGCCTCGAGCTCGGCAACGAGACCGGCCTGGAAGCGCTCGAGCAGGCGCGCCTCGAGCGCCGCCATGTCGGCCGGCAGGCGGTCGCAGGTCAGGACGAGCTGGCTGCCGGTCTCGTGCAGCGCGTTGAACGTGTGAAAGAACTCCTCCTCGGTCTTCGCCTTGCGCTGAAGAAACTGCACGTCGTCGATGAGCAGGACGTCGATGTCGCGGAAGCGCGCCTTGAAGTCCTCCGTGCCGTGCGCCTGGATCGCGGCGACGAACTCGTTCGTGAAGCGCTCGGCGGTGGTGGAGCGCACGCGCAGGCCGCCCCCGTGCGCGCACACGTAGTTGCCGATCGCGTGCAGCAGATGGGTCTTGCCGAGGCCCGGCGCCCCGTAGAGAAACAGCGGGTTGTAGGCCTGGCCCGGCATCTCGGCGACGGCCAGCGCAGCGGCGTGCGCGAAGCGGTTGCAGTCGCCGATGACGAACTGGTCGAACGTCAGTTTCGGATGCAGCTCGGGTTCGGCGGCGCGGACGGCGGTGGCGGGCCGGCCGGCGGGCTCGGCCAGCGGGGTGTCGGGCGCGACGACGTCGACGGTCGTCTGCGGACCGAGCACTGCGGCGGCGCACGTCTGCAGAACGCCCGCGAAGCGGTCGGCGACCCACGAGCGGATCTCGTCGGGCGCCGCGACGATCAGCGTGTCGTCGACGACCGCCCGCGGCCGCAGCGGAGCGAGCCAGATCTCGAATGTCGAATCGGGCACCGCCTGGCGCAACTGCGATTGGATCAGCGCCCAGTCGCGGGCGAGCTGCGGGGTCGGGGCAGGCGTGATCGACTCCTTCGGGAGGGGTGCGGCGAAACGGCGGAGGGCCGTGCAACGGCCCGGACGGCGGCGAATATACCAACGCCCCGCCGACCCTCCCGAGGGCCCGCCGGGAGAGCCCGCTCAGCGCGGGAAAAACCGCCCGTCACCCGGTCGGCCCCGTGCGGTGCGCTAGCATCGGCCGCCGCCGGCAAGGCGATTCTCCTCTCATGAAGCGCACCTACCAGCCCAAGAAGCGCAAGCGCGCACGCACCCACGGCTTTCGTCAGCGTATGCAGACGAAGTCCGGGCGCCTGGTCCTCAAGCGCCGCCGCGCCAAGGGCCGCAAGAAGCTCACGGTCTAGCGCCGCGGGCCGCGGGCCCGCCCTCCCGGAGCACTAGTCTGCGTCCCGTGGACGAGTCGATCCCACGTGCTCACGGCCGCGCCCGGCCGCGGCGCGGACGCCTCTCGCGCAGCGCCGAGTTCGAGCGTGCGTACCGCCAGGGCCGCTCGCACGGAAACCGCCACTTCGTCGTCTACGCGTTTCCCCGCGGCGCGACCGAGGAGCAGGCCCGGCTGGGGCTGTCCGTCTCGCGCAAGGTCGGCGGCGCCGTCGATCGCAACCTCGTCAAGCGGCTGCTGCGCGAGGCCTTCGACGCCGAGGCCGCGGTGGTCCCGGCGGGGCATGACGTCGTGGTCGTGGCGCGCCCGTCCTCGCTGGAGCTCGCCCGGCGCGAAGGACTGGAAGGCGTGCGCGCGTCGCTGCGCGAGCTGCTCGAGAAGGCGGGCGGAGCATGAAGGCCGCGGTCCGCGTCGTCCAGGCGCCGATCCTCGTCTACCGCCGCGTGATCTCGCCGGCGCTGCCACGCCGCTGCAAGTACGAGCCCACGTGCTCGGCCTACGCCGTCCAGGCGCTGCAGGAGTTCGGCATACTTCGCGGCCTGGTGCTGGCCACGTGGCGCGTGCTGCGCTGCAACCCCTTCAGTCATGGGGGCTACGACCCGGTCGATGCCCAGCGCCTGTTCTCGCCGCCCCCTGCCTCTCGCTGACCTCATGAGCCTCCTCGCCCTCATCGCGCCCATCCAGTTCATCGTGGACGTGCTGGAGCCGGTCCTCGTCTTCATCCACGACACGTTCAGCGTGGGCTGGGGCACGTCGATCGTGCTCCTGACCGTGGTGGTGCGCGCGGCGATGGCGCCGCTGACGGTCAAGCAGTTCAAGTCGATGCGGGCGATGGCGAGCGTCGCGCCCGAGCTGAAGAAGCTGCAGTCCAAATACAAGGACGACAAGCAGCGCCAGCAGCAGGAGATCATGAAGTTCTACTCGGAGAACAAGATCAATCCGTTTGCGTCTTGTCTTCCGCTGCTGGCGCAGTTTCCGTTCTTCATCGGGCTGTTCTACCTGCTCCAGGGACCGCTGCGCGGACACATCTGCGGGGATGCGCCGGGTGTGGTTCGCGGCGCGGACGGCAAGCTGCCCCCGTGTGGCGATGTCCCGAACCCGAACGGCGACGAGCAGTTTCTCTTCGTCCCGGACCTGACGGCCGGTGCTGAGGGCTGGGTCCTGGCGGCCCTGCTGTTGCTCTACATCGCGTCGCAGCTGCTCTCGACGCTGCTGACGCCGTCGACGCCGGATCGCAACCAGCAGATGCTCATGTACGGCCTGCCGCTGGTGTTCGCGATCTTCATCCTGTTCTACGAGTTCCCGGCCGGCCTGCTCGTCTACTGGATCACGACGAACCTCTGGACGGTGGGCCAGGGCTACCTGCTGCGCAAGAAGCTCGGGCCGATCATGCCGGTGAAGCTCGGGGATGATGACGAGAAGGCGCCGGCCGGCGCGGGCGCCGAGAAGGAGACGATGTTCTCCAGGCTCACGAGCGGCGCGATGGGAGCGAAGTCCGCGCCGGCGCCGGCTGCGCCGGCGCCGAAGGCGAAGCCGAGCGGGCCGCCACCGCGCTCGCCGCGCAAGAAGAAGAAGCGCTCGGGGCGCAGGCGCTGATGACCGACGATCCCGGCGCGGCCGTTCAGGAGTTGCTCGAGCATGTCGTGGAGGCGCTCGGCCTCGACGCGACAATCGAGATCACCGACGACGGCGAGACGATCACCGGCATCGTGCACGGCGAGGACCTCGGGCTGTTCATCGGGCGCCACGGGCAGACGATCGACGCCGTCCAGCATCTCGCGCAGCGCGTCTGCGGCGCGCGCGCCCAGCACGGCCGGCGGATCGCCGTCGATGCCGAGGGATATCGCGAGCGGCGCGAGATGATCCTGCGCCGTCAGGCCGACCACGCCGCGGAGGACGCGCTGCGCCAGGGCCGGCCGGTCGCGCTCGACGCGATGACGGCCAGCGAGCGACGCCTGGTCCACGAGTACCTGCGCGAGCATGGCTCGGTGCAGACGTACTCCGAAGGCGACGAGCCCGATCGCCACCTCGT
Source organism: Solirubrobacteraceae bacterium (assembly GCA_035942495.1). GTDB lineage: Bacteria > Actinomycetota > Thermoleophilia > Solirubrobacterales > Solirubrobacteraceae > CADCVQ01. The sequence goes on along the minus strand of DASZDB010000014.1, from coordinate 229 downwards.
CGTCGCCCCGCTGAATCCTGCGTAGGGCCACGGCGCTCGCCGGCGCGGCGACCGTTTCACGATTTTCTCCCCGGTGAAACACTTTGTTGCATGCTGAGCGACACCGAACGCGGCCTCGTCGCCGGGATCCTCATGAGCGAGGGCTCGTTCGGCGGCGACGGCAAGCAGCCGCACATCATGCTGCGCAAGCACGTGCGCCACGAGGCGCTGATGCGCTGGCTCGTCGGCC
>DASZDB010000013.1:0-5072 GCA_035942495.1 Solirubrobacteraceae bacterium | reverse complement strand
GTGACGTCCACTACGTCGCCGCGGCCGGCAGCGCGCGCCGGGCGGATGAGGAACGCGCCGCTGCTCCTGCCCGCGAGCCGCAGCCGTCGGCGCGCGAGCTTCGTCGAGCCCACGCGGACGCCGATGGCGATGGCGCAGGCCGGACCGCGCTGGCACGTCCACGCGAAGCGCAGCCGACCGCCGGCGCGACGCTGCGGCCGGATCGCCATGCGGAGGCCGAAGGCAGTGCGCAGCTGCTCGCAACCGGTCAGGCGCTGCCCTACCGGCGCGAAGTCGACGATGTCGCGGCCGTCGCCGCAGCGCACGCTCCTGGCTGGCATGTTCCCGCCCAGGTCGTTGCGCAGGACATCGGCGCCGGGCCCGCCGGAGAACGCGTCTCCACGCTCTCGGCCGGCGTCGAGGACGTCGTCCCCCAGGCCGCCACGGAGCGTGTCGGCCCCGTCGCTGCCGGGGGTGAAGGTGATCGAGAAGTCGTTCGTGTCCGGCACGAGGTCGCCCAGCAGGTAGTCGTTGCCGCCGCGCCCGGCGACGCGGTCGTCGCCGGCGTCGCCTTCGAGCTGATTGGCGCCGCCGTCGCCGAGCAGGATGTCGTCGCCGTCGCCGCCGATGGCGTCCTCGATCCCGGCCAGCCGGTCGCGATCGCCGGCGGCGCCGGTGGCGGTCCCAGCGGCCAGGTCGACCCTCACCCCGGCAGCGCGGCCGTCGAACCTGATCCGGTCGCGGCCCCCGCCGCCGTCGATCGTGTCGTTGCCCGCGGGGCCCGATTCCGTGATCACCGTGTCGATGACCCTGAGCTGGGGCGGCCCGTCACCGTCGCCGCTGAGCACGTCGTCGCCGTTGCCGCCGCGCAGGACGTCGCTGCCGGCGCCGCCGAGCAGCAGGCTGCCCTCGCACGGCTCGGAGCAGCTGAGCACGTCATCGCCGGGGCCGCCCGCCAGCTCCCCGTGGCCGGCCAGGACGTCCCGGCCGTCGCCGCCCCGCACGTACGGATTGAAGCGGGTGTGCAGTTCGAAGCCCACGCTCGGGTGCACCGTCACGCTGTCGTCGCCGTCGCCGGCGTCGACGTACGCGTAGTAGGCCAGGCAGCTGGCGGTGTGCTGGTCGATCGCCGTGCAGCCTGCCCCGGCCTGCACGGGAGCGCCGGCGTCGGCCACGATCATCGCCGGCGGCCGGCTCGCCAGCGCTTGGGCGAGCACGATCTGGTTGCGTTCACCCGGCCCGGCGACGAACGACAGCGCCGGCTGCTCGTACGGGTACTTCGGGTCGGTGCCGACCGACGTCAGTGAGACCGTCCCGGCCAGCGCCGCGGGCGGCGCTGCGAGGATCAGCACGAGCATGACAAGAATCGCGCGCGGCATGATTCACTCTACGTCTCACGAGGCCGAAGGTGTCGGTTTATCGCCGCGGACCGGGAGATCGTGCGAGCTGGCGGCGGCGACGCTGACCGAGCGGCCTACACGTCGCCGAAGTAGATCTCGATCTCGCGCACGGCGGATGCATCGGAGTCCGACCCATGGACGAGGTTGCGCCGCATCCCGGTTGCGAAGTCGCCGCGGATCGACCCCGGCGCCGCGTAGATTCCGTGCGTCGTGCCGATCAGCTGGCGGCCAGCGGCGACGGCGTTGGGGCCTTCGAGGATCATCGCGACGAGGGGGCCTTCGGTGATGAAGGCCACGAGGTCGCCGAAGAAGGGCTTTCCCTCGTGCTCGGCGTAGTGGCGCTCGGCCGTGGCCACGTCGAGCGTCATGAGCTTCAGCGCGGTGAGCTTCAGGCCCTTGCGCTCGAAGCGGCTGATGATCTCCCCGGTCAGGCCGCGCGCGAACGCGTCGGGCTTGACCAGGATCAGGGTCCGGTCCATCGGGGTGTTCTCCTAGAGGTTCAGGGGGGTCAGGCTTCGGAGCGCAGCCGCGGCTGACGTCCGATGTCGCCTGGCTCTGCCTCGCAGTACGGACAGAGCTTCCAGGTCGGATCCAGCGGCCGGCCGCACGCGCGACACGGGTCGCGCAGCTTGCGCACACAGTTCGGACAGCGTAGGAAGTCTTCTTTGACCTCGTAGTCGCAGTGCGGGCAGAGCATGTAGTTCGCCTCGTGCAGGCGGGCCTCGGCGGCCTGCATCTCCAGCTCGCGCTCGTGGATGTCCTCGAGGTACTCCGGCGGCCGGACGATCACGTAGAGGATCGTCCCGACGAAGGGAAACAGCGACGCGACCGTGGCGCAGATGACGAGCATCGGGTCCTCGATCCGCCTGATCGCGTCCATGTACGTCCAGTACACGAGCGCCAGGTAGATGACGACCAGAAACAGGATGAGCATGTTGACCGCAAGGTTCAGCCCATCGCTGTTGATGCCGAAGACGGCGACCACGATCCGCGGAGCTTACCCGTACGCGACGACGCCGTGCCGTGGCGCCTTAGGCTGCGCTTAGAGAAACAGGCGTCCCAGCCCGTAGCCGACGCCGAACCAGAAGAGGATCGTCACGGCCACGAGCAGCGCGACCGCCCCGATGAGCTTCAGTGCCGACGGCCCCTCGCGGTTCACTGGGTCGCTCCGCGCCCCGAGCCGGCCGGCCGGACGAGATCGGCGATGAGGTAGATCGAGCCCGTGACCAGCACGACGCCGCCGGCGGCGCCCTGACCGCCGGCGCCCAGTTCGCGCGCCAGGCCGCGCGCGAGCGCCACCGCCCGATGCGGGTCGGCCTCGACGTGCGTGACGGCCGGCGCGCCGATCTGCCCGGCCAGCGAGGCGAGCGTCGCGGGTGACAGCGCCCGCGGGTTGTCGTTCGCGGTGAACACGGCCCCGGCGCAGAGCGGCAACAACGTGCCGAGCATTGCCGCGGCGTCCTTGTCGTCGAGCACGGACAGGACCGCGACGAGCGGCCGGCCGGCCAGGAAGTCCGGTAGCGACGCCGCCAGGGCCTCGATCCCGCCGCCGTTGTGGGCGCCGTCGAGCACGACCTCGACACCGGCCTCGCCGTCAAAGCCGGCGCGGGCGCCACGCGCGTCGCCGGTGAGGACCTCGAAGCGTCCCGGCACGACCGTCGACGCGGCGGCGGCGCGTACCGCGACGTCGTCCAGACCGCCCAGCCACGCCTCGGCCGCGGCGCACGCCACCGCGAAGTTGCGCCGTTGGAAGGCGCCGCGGGCGACGAGCTCGGTGCCCGCCGGCGGGACCGCGGAGGCCCGCACGATCGTCGCGGGCGGGCGGGCCGAATCGGCGACGACGAGCGCCTCGGCCTCCGCGTCTGGATGCAGGTCGGGCCCGAGCACGAGCGTGACCCGCTCCCGCCCGCCCGCGACGACGGCGAGCTTCTCGCGCGCGATGTCGGCCACCGTCGGCCCCAGCCAGCGCGTGTGCTCGAGGCCGACGGTCGTCAGCACCGCGATCGGCGCGTCGATGATGTTCGTCGCATCCCAGCGCCCACCCAGGCCGGCCTCGACGACCGCCACCTCGACGCCTGCCTGCGCAAGCTGGGCGTAGGCGGCCGCCGTCAGCGCCTCGAACTGGGTCACGCGGTCCCCGTCCTGCAGCGTGCGGTCGACGAGCTGCGTCGCCCGGCGCGCACGGCCCACGGCCGCGGCGAACTCGTCGTCGGAGATGTCCGCGCCGTCGATGCGGATGCGCTCGGCGAACGTGATGAGGTGCGGCGAGAGGTAGGCGCCCGCGTGCACCCCGTGGTGATGCAGCAGCGCGGCGATCATCCGGACCGTCGAGGACTTGCCGTTCGTGCCGACGACGTGGATCGACGAGAACCGCTCGTGCGGCGCATCGAGCGCCGTCATCAGCCGCCGCATGCGGTCCAGCCCGAAGCGCATGCCGAAGAGCTCGAGCGACAGCAGCCAGCGTTCTGCGTCTCGCGCGCTCCACCCCGGCGCCGGGCCGATGTCGAGGCCGGCGCGGGTCACAGCGCCTCCAGCTCCGCGCGCAGGCGCTCGAGCTTCGCGCGCTCGCCCTCCACCACGGTCGGCGGCGCCTTCGCCACGAAGCCCTGGTTGGACAGCTTGCGCTCCGCCCGCTCGATCTCGCTGCGCAGCGTCTGGCGGCGCTGCTCCAGGCGCCGCTCGGCCGCGCCGAGGTCGACGTCGCCGGATTCCAGCACGGCAACCGCGCCGCCGGGGACCGCGACGCTCGCGACCTCGCCCGCGCCGGCGCCGGCGCCGTCGAACGCAAACCGCGCGAGCGCGCCGACGCGGTCGGCGGTCGACTCGTAGCCCTCGGCGTTGAGCGTCGCGGGCACGATCGCGCCCGGCCGCACGCCGACCGAGTCACGCCAGGCGCGCAGGACGCGGATCGCCTCGATCGCCCGGCTCATCTGCGCCTCGGCCTCGGGATCGGCGAGCGCGGGGTCGGGCGCGGGCAGCATGCTCGTCGCCAGCAGGCCCTCGGTGCCCGGCAGGTGATCCCACAGCTCCTCGGTGACGAACGGGATCACCGGGTGGGCGGCGGCGATCGTCTCGCGCAGGACGTGCAGGAGCGTCGCGGCGAGCGCGGCGCGATCGTGGGGATCGGCGTCGTCGCCCAGGCGCGGCTTGACGATCTCCAGGTACCAGTCGCACAGTTCGCCATAGATGAAGTCGTAGAGGCCGAGCGCGACCTTCGCGAAGTCGAAGCTGTCCAGGCGCGCCTGCGTCTCGGCCTTGGCGGCCTGCAGCCGCGAGAGGATCCAGCGGTCCTCGACCGTGCGGGGCTGCGGACCCGCAGCGGCCGCGGCATCCGCGTCCTCGCCGACGCGGACGACGACGAAGCGCGTCGCGTTGTAGAGCTTGTTGGCCAGCGCCTGGCCCTGGGCGATCTTCTCCTCGCTGAAGCGCACGTCCTGCGTCGAGGACATCGCCAGGAGGCCGAAGCGGACGGCGTCGGCGCCGTAGGCGGGAAACTCGCCGCCCTGCGGGAAGGCCGGCGGCCGCGGTCCGCCCTCGACGAGCGCCAGCGGGTCGACGCCGGTGCCCAGCGACTTGCTCATCCGCCGCCCGTCGGGGGCCTGGATGATCGAGTGGATGTAGACGTGCTCGAACGGGATCTCGCCGGCGAAGCGCAACCCCAGCATCACCATCCGCGCGACCCACAGAAACAGG
>DASZDB010000012.1:0-3403 GCA_035942495.1 Solirubrobacteraceae bacterium | reverse complement strand
GCGCCCGGCGGCGTGGCGCCGACGCCCGCGTACAGGGCGGCGGTGGCCTGCTGCTGGGCCGCGGCCGGCGTCGCCGGCTGCAGCGGCTGAGCCACGACGCGGCGCTGCGGGTCGGACTGGACGCGCTGGGCGAGCTCGGCGGCGCGCTCGGGCTCACGGCCCGCCCACTCGCGCAGACGCCGGACCTCGCGTGCCTGCGAGAAGTACAGCAGCGCCATGACGGCCAGCCCGAGGGTGCAGGCCAGCCCCGCGTAGGAGCCGATCTGCTCGAGGAGCTCGGTCGCCGAGGCAGCGATGATCTGCGCGCTCAAGGGTGCGCGCCGTCGCTCGGGGATCGAGGAAGGGCAGAGATCACGGCAACTGCTTCAGGCTCGGACGGCGAAATCCTAGTCGTAGCGGCCTCCGGAATTGCGGAGAGCTCCGAGACCTTCGCAGCCAGACCGGCCGCGTCGCCCTCCAAGACGAGCAGTCCGATCTGGTCGAACATCTCGTCGACGACCTGCGGCGCACGCGGCAGGCGCTCCGCGCGCAGGATCTTCTCGGCCGGCGTCGGCTGCGGTCGCTCGTAGGGGTTGAAGAGCTCCTCGTGAAGCTTCTCGCCGGGTCGGCGGCCGACGATCTCGACCGCGATGTCGCGGTCCGGCTCCAGGCCGGAGAGCTCGATCATCGTCCGCGCGAGGTCGAGGATCCGCACGGGCTCGCCCATCTCGAGCACGTAGACCTCGCCGCCGGCGCCGCCCTTGCCCAGCCCGCCCGCGCGGATGATGAGCTGCACGGCCTCCGGGATCGTCATGAAGTAGCGCGTCATCCGCTCGTCGGTCACCGTGACCGGTCCGCCGAGCGCGATCTGGCGGCGGAAGATCGGCACGACCGAACCCGAGGAGCCGAGCACGTTGCCGAAGCGCACCGCGCAGAAGCGCGTGCCGGGGAAGCGCGCCTGCTCGGCCTCGAGCGCGAACTCGGCGAGCGCCTTGGAGGCGCCCATCACCGTGGACGGGTCGACGGCCTTGTCGGTCGAGACGAGGACGAACGTCTTGACCTTCGTCTGGCCGGAGATGCGCGCCATCAGCCGCGTCGCGATCGCGTTGTTGCGCACGGCCTCGACGGGGTTGGACTCCATCAGGCCGACATGCTTGTAGGCGGCGGCGTGGAAGACGACCGTGGGGCGGTAGAGGTCGAAGACCTCCCGCATCCGCTCCTCCTCCTTGCAGTCGGCGAGCACGACGTCGAGCGTCGAGGGGTGCACGTGGCGGTCGTGCTCGAGCTCGCGCTGGATCTGAAACAGGTTGTCCTCGGCGTGGTCGAGCAGGATCAGCCGCCGCGGGACAACGCGCGCGATCTGCCGCGAGAGCTCCTTGCCGATCGAGCCGCCCGCGCCCGTCACCAGCACCACCTCCGAGCTCAGGTAGGCGCCCACGCGGTTGAGCTCCATGAGCACGGGCTCGCGACCGAGGATGTCCTCGATCTGCACATCGCGCACCTGGCGCACGGCGGTCGCACCGCTCTGCAGCAACTCGAAGACCGTCGGCAGCGTGCGCACCGGGATCCCGCGCTCGCGGCAGCAGCGGACGACGTTCGCCCGCAGTGTGCCGGGCGCCGACGGGATCGCGATCGTGACCTCGTCGGGCTCGACCTCGTCGAGGATCCGCCCGAGCTCCTGCGTCGTGCCCAGCACCCGCACGCCGTCGACCCGCAGCCGGCGCTTGAGCGGGTCGTCGTCGACGAAGCCGACCGGCTTGAGGCGCAGCTCGGGGTTGCGCAGGATCTCGCGCAGCACGAGGCGGCCCCCGTCGCCGGCGCCGACGATCAGCAGCCCGCGCGCGTCCTTGCGGGCGCGAAAGCCGCGCAGCGGGCGCTCGTAGACCGTCCGCGCGATGAACCGCGCGCCGCCGACGAAGGTCAGCATGAGCAGCAGATGCAGCGCGAGCACGCCCGCCGGGGCGCTGACCGCCGTCTCGAAGCCGTCGACCGTACGCGTCACGGGCTTGGCGACGGCGATGTAGAGCAACAGCGCCAGCGCGGCGGTGACGACCGCCTGGACGATCGCGCTGTAGTCGCGCTGGGTCACGTAGCGCCACCACTTCCCGTACAGGCCGAAGGCCGCGAAGATCGCGACGGAGCCGAGCACGACGGGGATGAACGTCCTGTCGAAGAGCTCGTCGTAGCGCGGCGGCACCCCGGCGGGGCCGTCGAAGCGCAGCCGGTAGGCCAGCCAGTATGCGAGCGCGACCAACACCCCGTCGACCGCGACCTGGGGCAGCGAATGGCGGTGCAGGGGAATCGTCGCCGAACGGATCCGTCGGCGCATCGCGTCCGATTGTAGGGCGCGCGGCGGCAGCCCGCAGGCGCAGCGCTCAGGCGCGTGCGACCGGCCGGGTCAGCAGCGCCGCCAGCAGCGCAGGATCGCGCCGCACCCGCTCCGCGTCACGGGCGCTCGCGGGCCGCTTGGCCAGCACCACATCGGCGGCGCGCGCGAGCACGCGCAGGCGCCCGTCGGCGATGAGCCGCTCGTCGACGGCGCCCAGGCGGCCCTGGAACGTCGTCCACACCGGTGTGCCGAGCGCGACGGCCTCGCGGTTCATCGTCCCGCCCGCGGAGACGACGAGATCCGCATAGGCGATCAGCGACTGCGCGTCGATCGCCCGCTCGGGCACGATGAAGCCACCGCCGCGCAGCTCCGCGCGCTGCTGCGGCGTGCGCGGCAGGACGACGGTCTGCGTGCCGCGCAGGCGCTGGAGCATCGTGCCGAGGACGTCGTTCTCGAAACGGTGATAGAGCGACACCGCCGGCGGCGTCCGCACGACCGCGATCGGCTCGGCGGGGTCGAGGCCAAGCTCGGCCAGCACGGCCGGATCGGGTTCGAAGTCGGCGAGGTAGTACTCCTCCTTCAGGCCCGCGTAGGCGGCGATCTTGCGCGCCGCGCCGTAGCGCGCCAGCCGCGCGGGCGCGATCGCCTCGGGCACGACGACGGTCTGGGCCAAGCGGCAGTTGACCGTGTGCTGCACGGTCGCCCACTCGTAGTCGAACATCGTCGAGCAGGGGATCCGCAGCAGCCGCGCGGCGATCGTGACGTCGTTGGAGCCGTGGCCGAACGCGAGGTCGAAGCGCCGCCCGCGCGCCCAGCGCGCGAGTGCCGCCGAGCGCGACATGAGCCCGCGCCCCTTCGCGGTCAGCCCGCCGCCGCGGTGGCGACCGACCTGCGTGTGCTCCATCCCGAAGCGCTCGAGCAGGCCGATCGTCTGCGCGAAGTCGCGCGCCGTGAGCTGCACGTCGTGACCCTGCGCGCGCAGCGCCGCGACGATCGGCCGCAGGACGAGCACGTGCGGGCTGTTCGTGAGGTCCATCCAGACGCGCATCCTGCGCGCGGAGGCTATCCCGGCGACAGCGCGTCGCGCCAGAGGTG
>DASZDB010000011.1:0-2368 GCA_035942495.1 Solirubrobacteraceae bacterium | reverse complement strand
GGTTCTCGGTCATCCGGACGAACGTGCCGCCGTTGCTCGGCGTCAGCTCGAGCGTCACCTGCGCGGTGCCCAGCGGGCGCGCCTTCGCGCGCAGGCGCAACAGAGACGGCGGATCGGCCTCGAGCGACTCCGTGTGGTCGTCGAGGCTGAGCGGCCCCACGCCCACCGTGTGATGAAAGCGCGAGCCGGCCGCGGGCCACGAGGCGTCGGCGGCGCGGATGCGCTTGGAGCCCACGACCCAGTCGCCGTAGGTGCCCGCGTCGGCGAGGGCGCCCCACACGGCCGCCTGGGAAACGCGCATCACCCGCTCGCTGGTCGCCACGAGCGGGGGCTACCCTTCCCGACCGCGCCGGGAAACGACCGCCGGCGGCCCCGCGGGACCGGCGGCCGGGGCTCGTGCGTGCGCCGCGGGGTGTGGCCGCCGCCCAATCGGGTAGGCATCATGTGACAGCTGGGGAGCAAGGCTTCTTCCGCCGAAGAGTTGCTCCCGGCAACCCCATACGCCTGAGGTCAGCACCGAACGCTTCGCGGTTGCGGCTGGAGTCGGGTTCCACTCCAATCTTTGAGAGGACCCCCCCTCCATGGCCGTGGACACGCACAACCTCGGTGACGGCGCGCCACAGAACACGCTCAGCCTGATCTCCAACGAGATGGTGCGCCTCTACAAGGAGCAGTTCGGACGGGGACCCACGAAGACCCGCACGCATTGGGCGGGGCCGGACGTGCTCGTCGTGACGCTCGAGGAGACCTTCACGCCCGCCGAGCGCAGCCTGCAGCGGATGGGCAAGCATCAGGAGCTGCGCGACCTTCGGCTGCTGTTTCAGTACGCCGAGGTCGACTCGTTCTGCGAGCCGGTGGAGCGGCTCGTCGGGCGCAAGGTGCGCGCCTTCGTCAGCGGCATCGATACCGCCGCCGACCTGGCCACCGAGCTGTTCGTGCTGCACCCGCGCGATTACGACGGGCCGGCGCGGACCGAGCGCCCGCAACCGTCGGCTTGACGGCAACCCAAACTGGCGCATGAACCGCCGACGTCGGGGGCAACCCGGGCGCCAAGCGACTTACCGGTGACGCCGGGACGTTGCATGCAGTCCCTGTCAAGCGGTCACGTCCTCACCAGGACGGGGCGGACGAGCAGGAACCGTTCACACTTGACAGAGGAGAGATCCCATGGCTGCAACACCCGCATCACGCACGGGCACCGCAATCCCCGCCACGCGCTCCGACGCGCGCATGTCGACGGAGACCAAGGCCGGCCCGAAGACCACCGAGTTCATGGCGTTCGTCGCCGTCGTCGCGATGATCCTGCTCAGCGCCCTGCTGATCAAGGGCGGCGACAGTGGCGGCACCGATGAGTTCATCGCCCGCCAGGCCTGGCTCTACGTCGCGATCGTGACGGCCGGCTACATGATCAGCCGCGGCCTCGCCAAGAGCGGCAGCCGCGAGCCCTACTGGGATGGCGGCACGAACGAGATGCGCGACCGCGACGGCCGGTAGCAGCTCGCCGACGCGTGTTCGTATTCACCAAGCGGCCGGGCCGGCGCGGAACCTTCCGCTTCCTGCCCGGCTGCCTGGTGTTCTCGCTCGTCGCATCGATCGTCCTGACCGTTCTGCTGAACCTCATCATCCGCGCCTTCTAGGTGAAGATCAGCCCGCGCGCACCGAGCGCGCGATCCGGATCAGCTCACCCACCGGCTGTTCAGCCTCCAGGCGCAGCAGCAGGCCGTTGCGCTCCCACATGAGCGTGTTCTTCGCCAGCCGCGCCTCCTGCACCCGCGTCCCCCCGCCGCGTGCGTCGAAGAAGACCGCGTGCGGCCCGCTCAGCAGCAGAGCCGGCGCGCCCGCAACCCGAACCCGCCGCGTGTCCTCGGTGACGAACTTCTGGACGTAGCGGCCCGCGCGGCCCGGGACCTGCGTGAAGAGCATCGGCCGCCCGGAGCGCGCCCGATACACGAAGCTCACCACCCCGTCGTCCACGTAGACCTCCCGGGGCGGGCCGAGCGCCGCCGGGCGCAACAGCGGGAAGCCGGCGACGCGGCGCGCGCTCGCGAGGCTGTGGCGCCGGCCGAGCCGCAGCGATCCGCCGAGCGCGGTCGGCGGCAGGCGCTCGACCCGCTGCACGGTCGCGTTGCGCAGCCCGAGGCGCTCGAGCAGGTCCGATCCGACCCCAGGCGACGCGAGCACGCCTCCGCCGACGACCAGCGCCAGCAGCGCGGCGAGCAGCGGCCGACGCGCACCCCGTCGCCGCCCGACTTCCGGCTGCGCCTCGATCTTCGCGCGCACGGCCTCGGCGAGCGCCGGCGTCGGCGGCCAGCGCGTCTCGCCCGCCATCCGGGTCAGGGCGTCGTGCAGGTCAGCCATCGAGGGCTCC
>DASZDB010000010.1:0-11224 GCA_035942495.1 Solirubrobacteraceae bacterium | reverse complement strand
ACAGCGCCGGGCTGACGTACGCGCAGTACGCGCGGTCGGGCTTCGCCCAGCTCGTCGTCGTCGCCGCGCTCACGCTTGCGGTCGTGGCGGGCGCGCTGCGCTGGGCGCGCACGGAGAACGTCCGCCACGCGCGCGTGCTGCGCGTGCTGCTGTGCGCGCTGTGCCTGCTGACGCTCGTCGTGCTCGCGTCGGCGCTGCACCGGCTGGGTCTCTATGAGCAGGCCTACGGCTTCACGCGCACACGTCTGGCGGTGCACGGGCTGCTGCTCTTCGGCGGCGTGCTGTTCGCCCTCGTCATCGTGGCGCTGGCCGGCGAGCGGCGCGAGTGGCTCGCGCAGGCCACGGTGCTGCTGGCGGCGGTGGCGGCGCTGCTGTTCTGGGTCAGCGACCCGGACCGACGGATCGCGGCGCACAACGTCGAGCGCTACGAGGCGACCGGCCGGATCGACACGCGCTACCTGTCGAAGCTGAGCGCGGACGCCGTTGCGCCGCTGATGGGGCTGCCCGCGCCGCTGCGCGAGCGCGCGGTCGCGCGTCAGCGGGCGCGTCTGGCCGGCGAGCCCGATGGTCTCGCCGGCGCCAACGTCTCCCGCTCGCGCGCACGCGACGCGCTGGCCGCGCCCTAGCCGCCGGCGGCGTCTCCTATCCGCGTAGCCGAATCGTCCCGTGGCCGGCGGGACCGGCGGGCTCAGGCGCCGGTGGCGGCGGGGCCGCAGCCGCCTGCGACGGGCTCGCGGTGCGCCCCTTCAGGCGGATCGTCCCGTGTCCGACGCCTGCCGTGGGGCTCGGCGGCGGCGAAGCGGCCGCCGGCGCGGCGGGAGCAGAACGTCCGCGCAGGCGGATCGTCCCGTGGCCGTGGGAACTCGAGTCAGGCATGTGTCTTCCCCCTGGTTCGCTACGTGCAGCCGGTTCTTGTGAAATGGGGGGTGCCGACCATGGCGCCGGGTGAGAGAGACCGGCTTACCTCTTTCACACCGCGCGTTCGTGCGGGGCCGAACCAGTCTACGGGCAGGCGGTCACTATTTGGTAGTGCAAATTGGTTGATGTCTCGCCCCAGGCCGACCGACCTGCTGCGGGTCGCCCGCAGCGGTTCGTCACGTACGCTGACGCGCATGAGAGGCGGCCTCCTGCCCATCGCCGCCGCGCTGCTCGCGGCGGCCGGTTGTGGAGAGGAGCGCGGCGCCGCGACGCGCACGGTGCCCGAACGCGTGGGCTCCGTGCCCGCGACCGACCCACGCGCCGTGGCGATCGCCGCGGTCTCGCTCGTCGACTACGCGCTCGACGTCGAGCAGGTACGCGTCCGGCGCGCCGGGCTCATCAGCTTCGAGGCGACGAACGACGGGACGGTGCGCCACGCGCTCGCCGTCGACGCGCCCGCCGGGAGGCTCAGCACGGACGCGCTGCGGCCGGGCCAGCGCGCGACGTTCACCGTGCGCCTGCCGCCCGGAACCTACAAGTGGTACTGCCCGATCGCCGACCACGAGGAGCGCGGGATGGCACGCCGCTTGCGCGTCGCGGAGTGAACGACGGCCTCACTGCTCGTCGTAGCCGGGTTCACCGGGCAGCACCACGCGCGGCTCGTCCGCGTCGGAGCCGACGATGACGCGCGGCAGCACCGCCACGATCTCGCGTCCCCGGGCGTGCTGCAGCAGCGCGTCGACCGTCGCGAAGGCCGACAGCTCCTCGAGGTGGCGCAGCGTCGGAAAGACGAGCGGCAGCTCTTCGCGCGCGTAGGCCTCCAGCGCGGCGCGCGGCGTCATCCAGCGCACGCCGACGCACTCGTGACCGTCGACGCGCGGCCGCACGCCGGCCGGCGCCCGGCCGAGGAAGAAGCGCGTGTCGAAGCGGATCGCGATGAGCTCGGGCGTGATCCAGCGGCTGTACTCGACGAGCGCCTCGGGCTCGAGGTCGGTCACGCCCGCCTCCTCGGCGAGCTCGCGCACGGCGGCCTCGCGATGGTCCTCGCCGGCGTCGACGGCGCCGCCCGGGAACACCCAGAAGCCGCCCATGAAGCGCTGTGCCGGGTTGCGCCGGACGAGCAGCACCTCCAGGGCGCGATCGGCGTCGCGCAGGAGGATCAGCGAGGCCGACTGGCGCGGCGTCGGCGGCTCACCCTCCAGGCGCAGGCGCTCGCGGGTCGTCGGACGCTTCACGCCGCGAGGGTATAGCGCGGGCCTATCGTGCTCGACCCGCGCGGCTCCGAGCACGACAGATCCCTACCCTCCTGCGCATGACGACCGAGACCGCCACCACGCGCTGGATCTGCGAATCCTGCGGCTTCATCTACGACCCCGAAGACGGCGACCCCGACGGCGGCATCCCGCCCGGCACCGCGTTCACCGAGATCCCGGACACGTGGTTCTGCCCCGTCTGCGGCGCGCGCAAGAAGGACTTCACGCCCTACGAGGACTAGGTCCTCCCCGCCGTCTCATCCGATCGTCCAGCCGCAGCCGGCGTACCGGCGCGCGACGAATGCGTCTTTTGCATCATTCGGGGCACGGCTCTGTCGTCGCTCCTAGTCGACGGCGACGGAGCCACTTACCTCGCCTCGGGGTACGCTCGGTGGCAGCCATGGACGAGGGAATCCGGATCGGCGTCGCGGCGCAGGCGCTGGGGGTCAGCGTCGACACGCTGCGCCGCTGGGAGCGCGACGGCCGGATCGCCTTCGAGCGCCGCGGCAACACCCGCGTGCTCGCGCCCGAGGAGCTCGCGCGGGTGCTGCGCGAGCGCGGCACGAACACCCGCTCGAGCGCGCGCAACCGGATGACCGGCGTCATCGTCGGCGTCAAGCGCGATGGCGTCATGGCGCAGATCGACCTCGCTTGCGGGCCGTACCGCATCGTCTCGCTCATGTCGCGCGAGGCGGCCGACGAACTCGACCTGCAGCCGGGGCAGGCGGCGACGGCGGTCGTCAAGTCGCCGATGGTCATCATCGAACGCGCTTGACTCTCCAGTCGCTGGAGGCCTGATCATGCGTCCATGGACGACGCCACGCTCATCCCGATCGGAGCCCTCGCGCGGCTGACCGGCCTCTCGGTCCGGACGCTGCGCTTCTACTCCGACAGCGGGCTGCTCGCGCCCGCCGGCCGCTCGGACGCGGACTACCGCCTGTACGACGCGGGCGCCGCCGCGCGGGCCGAGCTCGTGCGCACGCGGCCGCGGTCGACGCCCAGATCCGCGTGCTGCGCCTGCAGCGCGCCGTGCTCAGCGCGGCCGCGGCGCGCGCGACCACGACCCCCCAGGAGATGAAGCTCATGCACGACCTCGCCCGACTCAGCGCCGCCGAGCGGCGGCGCATCGTCACCGACTTCGTCGACGACGTGTTCGACGGCCTCGACGCCGACCCCGGCATCGTCGAGCGGATGCGGATGGCGACGCCCGAACTGCCCGAGGAGCCGACGACCGAGCAGGTGCAGGCGTGGATCGAGCTGGCCGAGCTCGTCGGCGACGACGATTTTCGTCGGCGGGTGCGCGCGATGGCGCAGCGCAGCGCCGACGACCGCGCCGCCGGCGGCAGCGTGCGCGTCCGCGCTGCGACCGAGTCGCCCGACTCGGAGGCCGAGCGCGAGGCGCACGGCGCCGCGGCGGGGCTCGTCGCCGAGCGCGCGGGCACCGCGACGCAGGCCGGAATCGACCCCGCGTCCGATGCGGCGCGCGAGATCGTCGACGAGCTCGTCCCGGCGATGGCGAGCCTCTACGGCACCACCGACGGGCCGAACTTCCGCGCGCAGCTCGCGGACATGATCGACACGTTCACCGACCGCCGCGTCGAGCGCTACTGGCGGCTGTTGGCGATCATGAACGGCTGGCCGCAGCGGGGGTCGTCGGCGACGCCGGCGTGGGAATGGCTGCTGGCGGCGCTGCGCGCTGCGTAGGCGGTTGCGGTTCCCCCGCGCGCGCTCGGCCTCAGCCTCGGCGTGATCATCCGCATCCGCCCCAACCCGCGCCAGCTCGCCGACGTCCCAGCTCGCGCTAGCCGCCGGCGAGGACGACCTGGTAGCCGTCGGCGCGCAGCAGCTCGACGACGACGGTCCGGTGGTCGCCCTGCAGCTCGATGACGCCGTCCTTCGCCGAGCCGCCGACACCACAGCGCTTCTTCAGCCGGCCCGCGAGCTCGCGCAGCCCGGCGTCGTCGAGCGGGACGTTGGAGACGGTCGTCACGGCCTTGCCGCGCCGGCCGGCGGTCTCACGGCGCACCTTCACCGGGCCGCCGTGCGCGGGCAGCTCGGCGAGGCGCGGGTCGCGCGCCCTGCGCAGGTCGCCGTCCCTGGTTGACCACACCACCTTGGCGTCTCGGCGCTTGGCCATACCGGTGACGCTATCGGAGGCATCGACGCCGCCACGATCTATCGTGCACGCCGTGGCCAAGCCGGCGTCCAAGCTCAACATCCGCCAGGCGGGCCGCCGCGCGATGCACCGCCGCTACGAGGTCGCTGCCGAGGGCGGCGACGCCGAGGCGATGCTCCTGCTCGCGACGTTCAAGGCGGCCGACGATCCCGAGGCGTCACGCGCGTGGTTTCGCCGCGCGGCCGAGGCCGGCAACGCGCACGCGATGTACATCGTCGGCCTGCTGCTCGACTCGACGGATCCCGACGGCTCGCGGATGTGGCTCGAGCGCGCCGCCAAGGCCCACCACTGCGACGCGATGATCAAGCTCGGCGTGCAGGCGCAGGAGGCGGGCGACCTCACGCAGGCGCGCCAGCTCTACGAGCAGGCCGCCAAGGGCGACAGCACGGTCGCGATGTTCAACCTCGGGTTGCTGCACGAGCAATCCGATCCCACCGTGGCGCGTGACTGGTACGAGCAGGCGGCGGCGAAGGGCGACGCGGACGCGATGTTCAACCTCGGCCGGATGCTCGAGCCCGACGATCCCGATGCCGCGCGGAAGCTCTGGGAGCGCGCGGCGGCGGCCGGCCAGGTGGAGGCGCAGGAGCGGCTCTGACCGGGCGCGTCGGCGCTCGGGAGCGCACGGCGTGCGGGGATAGGATCCGCCGCGATGCCTGAGACCCAAGAACCCGAAGCGATCTTCAAGTCACTGACGAGCCGCTTCGGCGGACGCCTCGACGTCAAGCTCACGAGCGGCCCCGACGACGCGCCGCTGCTGAAGGCCGGCGGCCAGAGCTTCGCGATGTTGCACGGCGACGAGCTCGTCGTGCGGCTGCATCCGATGCGCTGCGCCGAGCTCGTCGAGGCCGGCCGGGGACGTCTCTTCGAGCGCGAGGGTCAGACGCACGAGGACTGGATCGTCATCGACGGCCTCGACGCAGCGGAGTGGACCGGCCACGCGATGGAGGCGCTCGCGTGGTCGAAGGACTGACGCCGGCGCCGTCAGGCGCCGGCGTGCTGCTGTAGCGCCGCCCAGAACGCGCCGCGCACGGCGTCGGCGCCCCAGGCGTTCGGCTCGATGATGTTGCAGTACCACAGCGAGCGGTTGCGGGGACGGGCTTTGCTCTTTGCCGGGTTGCCCGCGTTCAGGCCGTGGCCCAGGAAGTGCCCGTGGATGTCGGCGACGACCGCGCCGTGCTCGACCGCCACGGCTCGCAGCGCCGCGTTGAGCTCGGCGAGGACCTCGACGACGTCCGGCCAGGGCGGCAGGCCGACGCGCCACGCCTCGGCCGTGCCGTCGCTCGGGTCATAGACGGTGCCGACGACGATCGGGTCGCCCGGCGCCACCAGGGCGTTGACGCGTTCGAGCGCCTCGCCCACGCGCTCGCGGACGACGCTTACGATCTCCCGCGCGGCGGGCGTGTTGCCGTAGGCGGCGAGCACGTCGTTGCCCCCGATCGTGAGCGTGACGACGCGCGGCGCGACGTCGGTTGATTCGAGGCGCGGCAGCTGGCCGCCGAGCAGGGAGGCCGTCGTCGCGCCGTCGGTGGCGAGCAGCGCGAACTCGAGCTCGGGGCGCGTCGTCGCGAGGTCGCGGCCGGCCCAGTCGGGGAAGTCGTCGTCGCGGTTGCGCGCGAGCAGGCTCGCGCCACCGCGGCCGGGCCCGCCGGCGTAGAGGTCGATCGAGATCGAGTCGCCGAGCGCAACGTAGATCTCCTGGGCGGCGTTCGCCATCCGGACGGAGTTCCCCGCCGGCCGCGGCGGCACGCCGGTTGTCGTGGCTAGGCGATGCGGTCGTGCAACTGCACGCGCACCACGTCGCCGGCGCTCTTGCCGATCGCTTTGCGCGTGCTCGCCTTGACCGGCAGCTTGTGCGTCCCGTCGCCGAGCGCCATGAACGCGCTCTCGAACGGCTCGCCGTCGACCGTCCCGCGGACCTTCACGAGCCCGCGGGTGCCGAAGAACTCGGCCGAGTCGTCCATCACCACGTACGTCCAGGCGCCCTTGTTCTCGCCCTTCTGGAGGCGCGCCTCGAACTCTCGCAACATCACAACACCCTTTCACTCGTGGCACCCATGCGTATGAGGCCCAGACTCCTGAGTGCCGCAAGACTCACCGGTGAGAATGCGCGCGCGGCCGGCTCAGCCGCCGCGGAACGCCTCGGCGAGCCAGTCGCCGGCAACGGTGGGATCGACCTTCGCGTCGAGCAGCAGCGGGCCGGACGGGTCCGCCGCCCATGTGGCGACGGGCGCCAGATCCGTTGCGCCGCGAATCGTGTGCGCCGCGATCCCCGCGCCGCGCGCGATGGCGGCCAGATCCGGATCCGGGAAGCGGGCGATCGTGACGTCCTGGCCCATTGGGGCGAAGTGGTGGACCTCCGCCCCGTACGCGGCGTCGTTCCAGACGACGACGAGCACCGGCAGGCCGAGGCGGGCCGCCGTGTCGAGCTCGGGCAGCGAGAGGAACATGCCGCCGTCGCCGAGCGCGGCGACCGTGACGCGATCGGGTCGTGCGACCGCCGCGCCGAGCGCCGCCCCGAAGCCGAGGCCGACCGACTGAAACGCGTTGCAGAACAGCCACGCGTGCGGGTCGGCGACGTCGAGGTACATCGCAGGCCAGCCTGTGAACGCGCCGGAGTCGACGGCGATCGCGCGGTCGCGGGGCAGCAGGTCGTTCAGCGCGATCGCGAGCGTTCGCGGGTCGATCGTGTCCGGCGGCGGGTTGTCGTCGTAGGGCTCGGCGCGCCAGCGGCCTGCGGCGATCGCGGCGCAGACCTCCGGCGTGCGCCGTCCGGTCGAGCGATGCCCGCGCGCATCGAGCTCGGCGAGCAGCGCCGTCGCGGCGGCCGCCGCGTCGGCCACGATGGCGACTTCGGCCGGCTGATGGACGCCGATCGCAGCCGCGTTCACGTCGACCTGGATGAGCCGTGCGCCGCCCGCGAGCAGCGCGCCGTGCCGCGTCGTCCAGTGGTTCAACCCGGCGCCCAGCGAAAGGATCACGTCCGATTGCGCGAGCAGCCGCGCGGCGAGCGGGGACGCGAAGCCGCCCGCGATGCCGAGCGCGTAGGGCAGCTCGGCGAAGAGGCCGTTGGCCATGGCGGACGTCGCCAGCAGCGCGCCGGTGCGCTCGCCGAGCGCGTCGATCGGGCGCCCGGCGTCGGCGAGGACGGCGCCACGGCCGGCGATGATCAGCGGCCGCTGTGCCGCCGCGAGCACGTCGGCGGCCCGCGCCACCGCATGCGCTGCGGGAGCGGGCGACGCGGGCAGCGGCTCCGGGGTGATCGGCGTCGCCTCGGGCGCCGCCGCCGCGGCCGCCGTGTCGATCGGCATCATCAGCACGACCGGCCGGCGTTCGAGCTGCGCCCGCCGCAGCGCCCGCGCCGCGTCGGCCGCGGCCGTCGCGGGGGAGGAGACGAGCTCCGGCGCGGCCCCGACCGCGCGCACGAGGTCGTGCTGGTCGATGCGGAAGTTCGAGTGCAGCGCCGCCGGCGGCGTGTCGCCGGCGACGAGCACGAGCGGGGTGTGCGCCTTCGCGGCCTCGGCCAGGGCGGTGAGCGTGTTCGTCAGGCCCGGTCCCTGGTGCACGCTCGCGACGCCGACCCGCCCCGTCGTGCGCGCCCAGCCGTCGGCCATCGCGACCGCGCCGCCCTCGTGACGTGCCGAGACGAAGCGCGCGCCGCCCGCCACCAGCGCGTTCGTCACGACGAAGTTGCCGCTGCCGGCCAGCCCGAAGACCGTGTCGACGCCGAGGTGCGCCAGCGTGCTGCCGACGACATGCGCGACGCTGTGGCTCTCCATCCAGCGGACCCTAGTGAGGGCGCACTCGGGCATGCTCTGCCCACGTCCCGCCAGGTCTGCGCCCGAAAGGAACCCGACATGCCGACTGCCACCACCGCCCTGCTCGACGCCCTCGCCGGCGGCGCCGTGCGCGTGGTCGACCTCACGCAGCCGCTCAGCGAGCGCACGCCGGTGATCGGGCTTCCGCCGCCGTTCGCCAACACGCCGCCGCTCGCGCGCCGCACGCTCAGCCGCTACGACGACGCGGGTCCCGCGTGGGCGTGGGACGTCCTGGAGCTCGGCGAGCACACGGGCACCCATCTCGACGCGCCGATCCACTGGATCACCGGGCGCGACGGCGACGACGTGGCGTCGATCCCGGTCGAGCACCTCGTCGGTCCCGCGGTGGTCGTAGACCGCACCGCCGAGGCCGAGGCGGACCCAGGCTACCTGCTCACGGTCGCCGATCTCGAGGCCTTCGAGGCCGAGCACGGCGCCCTGCCGGCCGGCGGATGGGTGCTGTTTCGCACGGGCTGGGGCGCCCGCGCGCAGGACGCCGAGGCCTTCCTCAACGTCGGACAGGCCGGGCCGGTCACGCCCGGGCCCGACGCGGAGGCCGCGCTCTGGCTGGCCACGGAGCGGGAGATCGTCGGCTTCGGCGTGGAGACCGTCGGCATCGACGCCGGCGCGGCGGGCGGCTTCGACCCGCCGTTTCCGGTCCACCACCACCTGCTCGGCCACGGCCGCTACGGGCTGACCCAGCTCGCGAACCTCGAGGCGCTGCCGGTGACCGGCGCCGTCATCGTCGTCGCGCCGCTGCGACTCGTCGGCGGGACGGGCAGCCCGGTGCGCGCGCTCGCGCTCGTGCCGGCCTGACGTGACGGGCTCGCGCGTGGCCGCGGAGCTCGGCCCGATCGTCGGCCCCGGGCTGCGCGTCCTGTTCGTCGGCATCAACCCGTCGCTGCGCTCGGCCGAGGTCGGCCACCACTTCGCGCGGCCGGGCAACCGCTTCTGGCCGGCGTTGCACGCCGCGGGCTTCACCCCGCGGCTGCTGCGACCCGACGAGGACCGCGACCTGCCGGGGTACGGGATCGGCGTCACGAACATCGCGTCGCGGCCCACGCGCGCGGCGGCGGAGATCGGCAGCGAGGAGCTGCGCGAGGGCGCCCGCGCGCTCGAAGAGACGGTGCGCCTGTACGGCCCGCGGCTCGTCGCCGTCGTCGGGCTCACGGCGTACCGCACCGCGTTCGGACGGCCCGAGGCCGTGATGGGCCTGCAGCGCGATGAGATCGGCGGCCGCCCGGTGTGGGTCCTGCCGAACCCGAGCGGCCTCAATGCCCACTACAAGCCGGCCGACTTCGCGCGCCTGTACGCGCAGGCGCGCGCCTTCGCCGACGCTATGCCGCCTGCGCCAGCAGCACCGGCGCCGCCGTCGCCTCCGCCACCGACGCGGCAGTGATCTGCACGAGGTGACAGAGCTCCTCCTCGCTCATCGCCAGCGGCGGCATCAGCACCACGACGTCGCCGAGCGGCCGCACGATGGCCCCGCGCCGGCGGGCGCCGAGCGTCACCCGATGGCCCATGCGCGCAGCGAGCGGAAAGCCGGCGAGCTCGATGCCCGCCATGAACCCGCGCCGGCGCACCTCGCCGACGCAGCGCAGCGGCATGACGAACTCGTCGATCAGCTCGCCGAACAGCTCGATCTTCGGCGCCAGAGCCGCCAGCGTGCCCCCGGTCTCGAAGACGTCGAGCGTCGCCAGCGCCGCGGCGCAGGCGAGCGGGTTGGCGGTGTACGTGTGGCCGTGGAAGAAGGTCTTGAGCTCCTCGTGCTCACCGAGGAACGCGTCGTAGATGCGCTCCGACGCCAGCGTCGCGGCGAGCGGCAGGTAGCCGCCCGTCAGCCCCTTGGCGACGCACATGAGGTCCGGCGCGACGGCCTCCTGCTCACAGGCGAACATCGTGCCGGTGCGACCGAAGCCGGTCGCGACCTCGTCGCAGATGAGCAGGACGTCGTGCTCGTCGCACAGCGCGCGGACCGTGGCGAGATACCCGTCGGGATGGGTCAGGATGCCGGCCGCGCCCTGCACGAGCGGCTCGACGATGACGGCCGCGACCTGGCCCGCGTGCTCCTGCAGCAGCGCCGCCATGTCCGCGGCGTCGCCGGACTCGGCCTGCCACGTGTCGAACAGCAGCGGGCCAAAGCAGGCATGGAAGAGGTCGATCCCGCCGACGGATACCGAGCCGATCGTGTCGCCGTGGTAGGCGTCGCGCAGGCAGATGAAGCCGTTGCGGCCGGGCTCGCCGCGATGGCGCCAGTACTGGAAGGCCATCTTCAGGGCGACCTCGGTCGCGGTCGAGCCGTTGTCGGAGTAGAAGACGCGGCTGAGGCCGGGCGGCGCGAGGTCGACGAGCCGCCGCGCGAGCTCGATCGCGCCCGGGTGCGAGAGGCCGAGCATCGTCGTGTGCGCTACGCGCTCGAGCTGCGCGCGCACGGCGCGGTCGATCTGCGGATGCGCATGCCCGTGGACGTTGCACCACAACGACGAGACCCCGTCGATGTAGGCGTTGCCGTCCGTGTCGTAGAGCGTGCAGCCCGCTGCGCGCTCGATGATCAGCGGCTCCTCCTCGCACCAGCCCTGCTGCTGCGTGAACGGGTGCCACAGCACCCGCTTGTCGATGTCTGCGAGCTCCCGCGTGGTCATGGTGATGACCCTAAGAGGGGGTGCGGACGAAACCGCGGTCCGGCGCTCGTCACGTACGCGCGGGCTTGACGGTGAGCCGCCTGAGGCGGTCGAGCTGCTCCCAATGGCGGCGGATGCGGCGCTTGCCTTCGGCCGTCAGCGCGACGTTCGTGTTGGGCTTCTTGCGCACGAAGCGCTTCTCGATCGCCACGAGACCGGGCCGCCGCCGGGGTGGGGCGAATGCGTATCGCTCCGCGTGCACGATTCGCCACACCGGCTCGCCGACGGGCCCCGGCGCAGTGACCCGGCCCTGCACGCCGGACGAATACCCTCGAAACCCGGATGCGCCGCCTTCCCCAACCCCCGCTCGGCCTCATCGTCTTCGTCGTCGGCACGAGCATCCTCGGCGCGGAGATCGCGGCCGCACGCCTGCTCGCGCCG
>DASZDB010000009.1:0-8033 GCA_035942495.1 Solirubrobacteraceae bacterium | reverse complement strand
CGGGGAGTTCGACGTCCTCCTGCTGCCCGCGATCGTGTTCGAGAACGGCGGGAACGAGCACAAGGCGATCAACGACATCTCCTTTCACCGCAAGGTCGGCGGCCGCGTCGCGCAGCTGGCCTACGGCGTGGAGGGCGAGGAGGTCGGATCGGTGCGCTGCGACGGCCTGGCCGTCTGCACGCCGGCCGGCTCGACCGGTTACAACCTCGCCAACGGCGGCCCCGTGCTGGCATGGGGCGTGGAGGGCTTCGGCGTGGCGTTCATCGCGCCGCACTCCCTGACGGCCCGCGCGCTCGTCGTCGCGCCGGCGGACACGCTGACGGTCTCCAACCACGGTCGCGAGGCCGTCGACATCTCCGTCGACGGGCGTCCGGCGTGCGAGATCGCGCCCGGCGAGGACATCAACGCCCGTTTCGAGCATGCCGCGGCGTCGCTCGCGCAGCTGCCCGGCTCGTCGTTCTACAAGCGGCTGCGAGCGAAGTTCGGCCGCCTGAGCTCGTAACAAGACACCCGCACAGCGCCGATCCGTCGGGCGCCGCTGGTACACCGTGGCAATGCTCTGCGAGTTGCGCGTCGAGAACCTCCTGCTCATCGAGCGGGCCGAGCTGCGGCTCGCGCGGGGCCTGAACGTCCTGACCGGGGAGACCGGCGCGGGCAAGACCGTCCTGGCCCACGCGCTCGATCTCCTGCTCGGCGGGCGCGCGAAGCCCGGCATCGTGCGGCCGGGCGCGGCAGAGGCCTACGTGGAGGGCGTCTTCGAGCTGCCCGAGGAGCTGCGCGGTGAGCTCGGCGAACGGTTGCCCGCCGACGCGCAGGAGGTCGTGCTCGCGCGCCGCATCGGCGCCGACGGCCGCACGCGGGCGATCGTCAACGGCCGCTCGGCGACGGTCAGCGACCTGCGCGAGCTCGCCGAGCCGCTCATCACGTTCTACGGCCAGCACGAGCACCGCAAGCTCACGCTGGCCGGCGCCCAGCTCGACATCCTCGACGGGTTCTGCGGCGAGGCCCAGCTCGCCCGGCGGGCAAAGGTCGCCGCCGCGCACGCCGCCGCACGCGAGGCGCAAACGGCGCTGGCCGAGCTGCAGGAGCTCGCCGGGGCGCGCGAACGGGAGCTTGACCTGCTGGACTTCGAGCTTGCCGAGATCGAGGCCGCCGAGCCCAGCGAGGAGGAGGCGGTGGCGCTGCGCGCCGAGCGCGAGCGGCTGCGCCACGTCGAGGCGCTGCGGGCGGCGTCGCTCGGTGCCGCCGAGGCGGCGGGCGCCGACGACGGCGGCATCGCGAGCCTGCTGGCCACCGCGGGTCGAGGACTGCTGGGCGCGCAGGGCATCGACACGACGCTCGACGTCCTCGGCGAGCGCTGGCAGGCGCTGATCTACGAGGTCGACGACATCGCCGCCGAGCTGCGCGGCTATGCCGAGGGCCTCGACGCCGAGCCCGGCCGCCTGGACGCCGTCGAGGAGCGCCTCGCGGTGCTCGACCGCCTCGAGCGCAAGCACGGCGGGACGATCGCGAGCGTGCTCGCCCACGGCGACGCCTGCCGTGCGCGACGTGCGGAGCTGGCGGACGCGGAGGTTGCGATCGAGGCTGCGACGGCGCGGCTCGAGGCGGCGCGCGCGCAGCTCGACGCCGGCAGCAGCGCGCTGCACAAGGCGCGTGCCGCCGCCGCGCCGAAGCTCGCCGCCGCCGTGCGCCGGCGCCTGGACGAGCTGGCGATGAAGGGGGCGGCGTTCGAGGTGCAGCTCGTCGAGCGCGAGGCGGGCCGGACCGGCCGCGACGTCGTGGAGTTTCTCATCGCGCCCAATCCCGGCGTGCCGTCCGGCCCATTGCGCGAGACGGCCTCCGGCGGCGAGCTGTCGCGCATCATGCTCGCGCTCATGTGCGTCGCGGCGGCGCGTCCGGGCGGCGCCGAGACGCTCGTCTTCGACGAGGTCGACGCGGGCATCGGCGGCCAGACCGCGCGAGCGGTCGGTGACGGGCTGCGCGAGCTCGCCGCCGAGCGCCAGGTCATCTGCATCACGCATCTGCCGCAGGTCGCCTCGCTCGCGGCGCGGCACTTCTCGATCTCCAAGGACGCGACGCGTACGCCCGCGCAGACGACGGTCCGCGAGCTGCGCGAGAGCGAGGTCGTCTCGGAGCTCGTGCGGATGCTCGGCGCCGACGACAGCGCCGACGCGGCCGCGCGCCGCCACGCGGAGGAGCTGCTGCGGGCGGCCTGATCGGTCGCGCCGCGCCGGCGCCGCGGCGACGGCTCGCGCTCAGCGCGCCGCCTTGACGACGAGGGATGATCGGGCGCCACCCTCGCTACATGCCGATGTCTCAGGCGTGCAGGTGCAGCCGTTCGCCGTGGGGTCCGAAGATCGCGATGAGCTCGACGGCGCCGTCGATCGCGCCGAACCAGTGCGGCGTCCACGTCGTGAACTCGACGGCCTCGCCCGCCTCGATCGTGAACGTCTCCTCGCCGAGCAGCAGCCGCAGGCGCCCGTGGATGACGTACAGCCACTCGTGCCCCTCGTGGACCGGCAGATCAGCCGGCGGCGTGCGTCGCTTCGCGCTGATCAGGATCTTGTGGGCCTGCAGCCCGGCGGCGGGTCCGCGCCGCGTGAGCGGCCACATCGTCAGCCCGTCGTAGCGGCGCGCGGGACCGCGGACGCGCGGATCCTGCGGGCGCGACGTCGCGAGCAGGTCGTCGGCGCTCACCCCGAGCGCGCCGGCGAGCGCAGGGATGTGGTCGAGCGCCAGGCGGCGCTTGCCCGCCTCGAGCCGACTGAGCGTGGAGATGTCGATGCTCGCGCGCTCGGCGACCTGCTGGAGCGTCAGCCCCTGCTCGGTGCGCAGCTCGCGCAGCCTGCGCCGGACGCGCTGCTCGACCGGCTCCTCGGACGGGTTTGCCAGCACGGCAAGTAAGCTTGCCATTCGCAGCAGGTCGCGTCAAGCTCGCTAGATGGATACCACCTGGGACTGCATCGTCGTCGGCGCGGGCGCCGCCGGGCTCAGCGGCGCGCTTGTGCTCGGCCGCGCCCGCCGCCGCACGCTCGTGATCGACGCCGGCGAGCAGAGCAACCGCTTCGCGCACGGGATCGGCGGCCTGCTCGGCCAGGACACCCGCCCGCCGGCCGAGTTCTACGCCGCCGGCCGCGCCGAGCTCGCCGGCTACCCGACCGTCGCGCTGCATGCGGGCGAGGTGCTGCGCGGCGAGCGTCATGACCGCGGCTTCGTGCTCGAACTGGCGGACGGCTCGCACGAGGTGGCGCGCCGCGTGCTGCTGGCCACCGGCATGGACTACCGGTATCCCGCGCTTCCCGGGATCGAGCCGCGTTGGGGCCGCTCGGTGTTCCATTGCCCGTTCTGCCATGGCTGGGAGGTCCGCGACGAGGCGCTGGGCGTCCTCGACCGCGGCGAGTCGGGACTGCACCGCGCGCTGCTGCTGCGCATGTGGAGCGAGGACGTGACGCTCTTCGCGGGCGGATCCCCCGATCTCGACGACGCCGCGCATGCGCAGCTCGCGACGGCCGGCGTGTCGGTCGAGGAACGCGACGTCGCCGGATTGGCCGGTCCCGGCGAGACGCTGACAGCCGTCGTCTTCGCCGACGGCAGCGAGCGCGCGTGCCGCGGCCTGCTCGTGCCCGTCACGCTGCACCAGCGCTCGGCGCTCGCGCAGGACCTTGGGGCGGCGGTCGCCGCGCCCGGACCGGTCGTCGCCGACGCGCTGGAGGTCGACGCGAAGCACTGCACGACCGTGCCCGGGCTATTTGCCGCGGGCGACGCGAGCGTGCAGATGCCGTCGGTCGCGACCGCCGTCGCCGCCGGCTCGACCGCGGCCGCGATGATCGTTCAGAGCCTGATGGCGCAGGCCCACGATCCCGTGACGACCGGCGCCGGCCTGCACGCCGCGCGCTGAGGGCCGACGCTCAGTCGCCGACGTCCAGCGGTCGCCCGAGAAACGCCTCGAGCGCCAGCCAGGCCGCCTCGTGGGCGAGCGGCCCCAACCGCAGGATCGCGTCGCCCTGTGAACCGGGGCGAACCGTCGCGTGCAGCCCGGCGGCGGCCAGCCGCTCGATCTGACGCCGAGCGCGGTCGGCGCCCGTGGTGCCGTGGTAGTGGGCGTCGATGCCGAAGCGCCCACCCTCGACCGGCCAGACCGACAGCTGGTCGGGCGCCCAGACCGGTCCGGTTTCGGCCGGCAGCGGCGTGAAGCGGACGACGTCCTGGCCGACGTCGCGCTCGTGCAGGTTCGAGCGCGCCGACCACGTCCGGTCGTCGAGTGACTGATCGGGGTCGGGCTCGGGGCTGTCGCGGCGCCACGGCATGGACTTGAAGTGTGCGTCATCGGCACCGCGAGGGCCACGCGTCGCGCTCGCGTCGCCCGCGTGGACAATGAGCCGAGGGGAGATACACTGACGCGATCATTGGTCGGTGGTGAAGGGAAGGCCGGTGCGAATCCGGCGCGGACCCGCCACTGTGACCGGGGGATGCCACCGCACAGCGCCCACAGCGGGTGCGGCCACTGACCGGCGAGAGCCGGTCGGGAAGGCGCGGAAGGGTGGACCCGGAAGCCAGGAGACCTGCCTCCGGCCACAAAAGCGCAACGCCCTCGTGGAAAGGGGTGGCTTCTCGTGGTCTCTCGTTTGCTGGCAGTCCTCGTCGGAGGAGCGGTCGTCGCCGCCTTGACAGGTCCGGCCTTCGCCGCCGGCCCGGCCGACGTCAACGTGCGCGTCGAGGGCGCAACAACGACGCTCGTCCCGCGCACGGCCGTCCGCACCGATACGGCCGCGATCAACAAGGACGGCGATCCCGCGCACACCTGCAGCGGCACCGGCGCGGCCGGCGCGCTCGAGAAGGCGACGGGCGGTGACTGGAGCGGACCGTGGTTCGACGGGCTCGGCTACAGCGTCCAGCAGATCAAGGGCGAAGCGCACGTCTTCCCGGCGCCGGAGTACTTCTCGCTGTGGATCAACCATCGCGCGGCAAGCGAGGGAGTGTGCGGCACGACGAACGAGCTCCAACAGGGCGACGACGTCCTGTTCTTCGTCGATCGCTGCGTCAGCGACCCGGTCACGTTCCTGTGCACGAACCCGCCGGTCCTGCCGCTCGGCCTGAGCGCGCCGCGCAGCGTGACCCCGGGCGCGCCGTTCACGGTCACCGTCGTCGAGTACGCCCCGGACGGAACGTCGTCGCCGACCGAGGGCGCCGTCGTGCAGGGCGGCGACACCCCCGCGACGACGGACGCCGCCGGCGTCGCAACGATCACCGTGACCACGGGCGGATCGTTCAGCCTGCGCGCGACGAAGGCCAACCGCGCGCCGTCGGCGACCGAGTCGGCCTGCGCGAGCAATGGCGCGGACGGGTACTGCGGGGCCGCTGCGCCGGTCGCCGCCGCGCCGGCCATCGCGTGCGACACGAACGGGCGCGACGGGCGTTGCGGCTCGAGCGACCGCGAGGCGCCCGTGGCGGCGCTCACGGGCATGCGCGATCAGCAGCGCTTCGCGCGCGGCAAGGGCCCGCGGCGGATCACGGCAACGGTCACGCCCGATCCGTCTGGTCTGCAGGTGGTCAAGCTGCGCCTGACGCGGAGGGTGGGGCGGCGCTGCACGTACTTCAGCGGCAAGAGCGAGCGCTTCCGGCGCGCGCCGTGCGGCGTGAACCGCGCCCCGTGGTTCGCCGTCGGCGACCGGCAGGAGGTCGACTATCTGCTGCCGCAGAAGCTGCCGCGCGGGCGCTACGTGCTCGACGTCAACGCCGTCGACAAGGCCTTCAATCGCGACGACGCGCGCCGCCGTGGCGGCAACCGCATCGTCTTCCATGTGCGCTAGGAAGAGGCGTATTGCCCGGTGGCTGGCTTCGGCCGGCGCGGCAGCCGTGCTCGGCGGCTGCGGCCTGGGCCCGGGCGAGACTCCCGAGAGCCCGGTCAGCCTTACGGTGACGCGCGACTTCGGCGCGCGCACGATGCTGCACGAGGAGGACGCGGAGGTCGCCGGCGCCGACACGATCATGCGCGTGACGCAGCGAAACGCGAAGGTGACGACGCGTTTCGGCGGCGACTTCGTCCACGCGATCGCAGGCATCTCCGGCGGGCGGGCCGCGGGACAACCGGTGGACTGGTTCATCTACCTCAACGGGATCCTCACCGACAAGGGCGCCGGCGGGCTGCGCGTCTCCGGCGGCGACCGGATCTGGTGGGACCACCACGAGTGGGGGCTGACGCCCGACGTGCCGGCGGTCGTCGGTTCGTTCCCGGAGCCGTTTCTGCGCGGACGCGGCGGAAACGGGCCGGTGAACGTCCGGTGCGCGCTGCCGCGAGCGCCGGCCTGCGCGGCCGTGGCACGCGCGCTCGACCAGCACGGCGTCGCCATCCGGCGCAGCGGTCTGCGCCGCAGCGAGCAGGACGGGTCGCCGCGCATCCTCGTCGGCGCGTGGAAGGCGCTGCGCGACGGCAGCCCCGAGGCGCGCAGCATCGACCAGGGACCGAAGTCCAGCGGCGTCTTTGCGCGCTTCGGCGACGAAGGCGCGCGCCTCGACATCCTCGACGGGCGTGGCGCGGTGGCGCAGCGTCTCAGCGGCGAAGCAGGACTTGTCGCCGCCACGCGCCGCCCCGGCGGGCCGCCGGTGTGGTTCGTGACCGGCACGGACGAGCCCGGCGTCCGAGGAGCGTCGCGGATGTTCGACGAACGCACCCTCCGCAACCGGTTCGCGGTCGCCACCTCGGCCGACTCGCCGCTGAGCGTGCCGCTGCCGGGGGCGCAGGAGGGCTGATGCGCGAGCGCGGCGTCAGCCCGCTGCACGCGGCCCGCGCGCCGGTGGCCGCCGCCTACGCCTGTGCGCTCGTCACCGCCGCGCTGGCGTTCGAGCATCCGCTCGCGCTCACTGCGCTCGGTGTCGCGATCCTCGGGGCCGGGCTGCTCGCCGGCGTCGGGCACCAGCTGCTGCGGGCATGCATCTTCGGGGTGCCGTTCGCGATCATGATCGCGCTGGTCAACCCGCTCGTGGCGCGCGAGGGGCTCGATGTCGTCCTGCGCCTCGGCGAGCTCGGACCGCTCGGCCGCCTGGACATCACGCAGCAGAGCCTGACCTTCGGGGCGATCCTCGGCGCGCGGGCGTTGCTCGTCGTGCTCGCCGGCGCCGCGCTGCTCGCCGCGACGGTCGACGCCGACGAGCTGCTGCGCCGCTTTCGCGGCATCTCCGCGCGCTCGGCGCTGACGGCCGCGTTGGCCGTCCGGCTCGTGCCGGTGCTCGGCCGCGACGCGCGGCGGCTCGCCGACGCGCGTCGCTGTCGCCCCGGAGCCGCCGCTCGTCCGGGCGCCGCGGAGCGCCTGCAGATCGTGCGAGCGGTCGCGACGGGAGCGCTGGACCGCGCGCTCGACGTGGCGGCGACGCTCGAGGTCCGCGGCTACGCGGGCCCGGCCGCACGCGGTCGGCCGGGCCGTGCGCGCGAACCGTGGTCGCGCCACGACTTCTCGGTGATGGCAGCGGCCGTCGGGCTGCTCGTCCTCGCCGGCGGCGCGCGGCTCCTCGGCGTCGCGTCCTTCCAGGCCTACCCGCAGACGCTGGCTCCGATCGGCGCCGCCGAGTGGCTGCTTTGCGCCGCGCTCGTCGTCGTCGCGCTGGCGCCGTTCGCCGATCGCCGCGGAGTGCGGCGGTGACCTCCGCCGTGCTGCGCTTCGAGGCGGTCGAATACCGCTACCCGCACGCCGACCAGCCCGCGCTGCATGACGTGTCCGTCGACATCGCGCCTGGCGAGTTCGTCGTCGCGGCCGGCCTGTCGGCGTCGGGCAAGTCGACGTTCCTGCGCGCCGCGTGCGGCCTCGTCCCGCACTTTCACGGCGGCGAGTTCGCCGGCCGTGTGCTGACCGGCGGCCTGGACACGCGCGAGCACGGCCCGGCGGCGCTGTCGGCGATCGCGGGCACGCTGTTTCAGGATCCGGAGACGCAGGTCGTGCTGTCGACGGTGCGCGCCGAGCTCGCGCTGCCGCTCGAGAACCGCGGCCACGGCGCGGCCGCGGTCGCGCGCGGGGTCGAGGAGGCGGCGCTCGCGCTCG
>DASZDB010000008.1:0-10077 GCA_035942495.1 Solirubrobacteraceae bacterium | reverse complement strand
GGAAGCTCTCGCCCACGCGACCCCCGCCGGCGCGGATGACGAGGGCCGCGCCATGCGCGACGACGTCCTCCAGCTCGACCGGGATGAGCTCGCCGGTCTCGTCGATCCGGTAGGTGGCCGTCGTGGGATCCGCCGGTGCGGTCTCAGGCGTGCCGATGAACGCGCCGCACTTCTGGCAGTAGTTGGCCCCCTCGGAGTTGAGGAACCCGCATTCGGGGCAGTGGTGCGCCATTACTCCTGCGGCGAGCGCCCCGAGAGAATGTCGGTCAGCCGCTGCACGTCCGCACCGGAGATCACGTCCTCTCCGGTTTCGTGCTTCTTGCGCAGCCGGTTGACGAGCTCGGCGCGCAGGATGTCGATCTTGCCGTGCAGGATGCGCCGGCGGTAGGAGACCTCGACCTCCTCGTCGGTCAGCTGCTGGATGAGGTCCTTCAGCTCCTGGTCGGCAAGCGAGCCAAGGTCGGGGAACGTGTCCATCAAGGGAGTCTCCTACGTGAAAGGGAAGTGCCGGCCGGCGCGGTCGGGCCGAGCATACCAGCGCACATCTTGCCTTCAAGCTGAGCTTGAGTCTCCGGACGGATGTCGGAAATTGCAGCGGCGCTGCGTTGGACGCAGCGATCCTGAACCGCTAGCCTCAGCCGATCGTTGTCTTAGGCCGCCCTAATATCCGATGCCCCTGACGCCGCCGGCGCCCGGCTCCACGCACGCGGCGAGCTCGGCGCCGATGGATCCCGCCGGCTGCGAGGACTGTCTGCTCGTGCCGGGCTCGCTGCAGCGCGTTCGCCGCATGCAGGCGCTGCGCGAACAGGGCTGGAGCCTCGACGAGATCGCGCTGCGCTTCGGCGTCTCGCGCGAGCGCGTGCGCCAGATCATGCGCGCTCACGGCGGCCCCGCGCCCGAGGACATCGCCGAGGCCCGCCGGCGTCGCGCCGAGGCGGAGGCCGAGGGCCGCATCGACGAGCTGCTGACGCGTTGGCGCTCGGGTGAGCAGCCGCGCGTCGCGGCCAGCGAGCTCGGGCTGCAGGCCGCCGCCTGTCGCAGCACGATCGAGCGTTTCGCCACCGACGCCGACCGCGCCGCGCGCAAGGCCAGCATGGCCGGCGCGCGCTGGGTGCAGACGTACTCCGACCGCGACATCATCCTCGCGCTCGTCTCCGTGTCGACGCGGGTCGGCCGCGTCCCGAGCGCCAAGGAGTACGCCGCCCACGCGCGTGAGCTGAACTACCCGAGCCTGCCGACGGTGCTCAACCGTATGGGCGGCTGGACGAACGCCTTGCGCGCGACCGGGATGGATCCGGTCACCGCGCCGACGCGCGCCCGCAAGCGCCGCTGGACCGACGAGGCCTGCTGGAAGGCGCTGCGCAAGGTGGTCCGCGAGCTCGGCGAGATCCCGACGGTGCTCGCCTACGAGCGCCACGCCGCGGGACGCCCCGAGCTGCCCTCCTCGGCGACGCTGCGCAACCGGCTGGGCCGCTGGAGCTCGATCACGACGCAGCTCGCCGCGCAGAGCCAGATCGCGCGCGAGGCGCGCGAGCGCGACCGTTCAGCCGGCCTCGCCGCGCGAAGCGCGTAGCTGCGCCAGCCCGTCCTGCACGTAGAGCACGACGGCGTACCACGCGAGCGCCAGCCCGACGTACAGCAGCACCTCGGCGAGCGTCGCGAGCCCGACCAGCGCGAAGAAGATCGCCGACATCGTCGGCCAGACCGCGGCCCGGCCGGGCCACGTGATCTTCATCTGATAGCCACGGCGCAGTGCGAGCGGACCGGCGATGAGCAGCAGCACCTCGCGCAGGACGAGCGCGGCGATCGCCCAGCGCGGCAGCAGCTCGAAGTACCAGCAGACCGCAACGCCCGAGACGACGAGCAGGCGGTCGACGAAGGGGTCCAGTAGGGCACCGAAGCGGCTGTACTGGCCGGTGAGGCGGGCGGCGATCCCGTCGAAGTAGTCACTCCACCCGATCACCGCGAAGATCACCGCGGGCGCCCAGTCGGTGCCGCCCTCGGAGCTGAACGCCAGCACGAGAAAGAGCGGGATCAGCGCCAGCCGGACGAAGCCGATCGCGTTGGGGATCGTCCAGACGTTCCACGGCTGGCCTGCCAGCGTCTCGGGCGGCGGCGGGCCGGAGCGATCCAATCCCGCGAGCCGCCGGAACGTCAGACGGGCGCGATGGGCGGCCTGCTCGTAGGCCGGCGCATCGGGACCGGGCGCCGACGGCTCGGTCGGGCTGCGATCTACGGGAGGGTTCGCCACAGCTCGGTCACTGCCTCGGCGGCTTGCGCCAGCGGGATGCCACCCTCGACGTCCTCGAGGCCGCGCCGGCGCTGCGCCTCGGCGCGGCCCTCCTGCAGCGACCGGCGCCCGACGGTCAGCCGCAGCGGGCAGCCGAGCAGCTCGGCGTCGGCGAACTTCGCGCCCGGCCCGAGGTCGCGGTCGTCGAGCAGCACCGCCAGCCCCGCCGTGCGCAGCTCGCGGTACAGGCCCTCGGCCGCGGCCAGCTCGTCGCTGCCGGCCTTGCCGAGCGCCACCACCTCGACGTCCCACGGCGCCAGGGCGCGCGGCCACGAGATCCCCTTCTCGTCGGCGAACTGCTCGACCGCGGCGGCCACGATCCGGGCCGGGCCGATCCCGTAGGAGCCCATGACGATCGGCCGCTGTGAGCCGTCGACGTCGAGGTAGTTCGCCCCGAGCGGCTCCGAATAGCGCGTCCCGAGCTGGAAGATGTTGCCGACCTCGATCGCCGGCTCGATCGTGATCGGCTGCCCGCCGACCGTGTCGCCCGCCTCCACCTTGCGCACGTCGACGCGCTCGAACGCGAAGTGCCGGCCCGGCTCGACGCCGCGCAGGTGGTGGTCGCGTTCGTTGGCGCCGACGACGTAGCCGCCGTCGCTGACGGCCTCGTCGAGCAGCACCGGCACGTTCGCGCCCACCGGGCCGATGAAGCCCGCGGGCCCGATCCGGTCGGAGACCTCCTCGTCACGCGCCGCGCGCCACCGTGCGCCGAGCGCGTTGGTGAGCTTGATCTCGTTGACGCGGTGGTCGCCGCGCACGAGGACGAGCACGAGGCCGCGCCCGCGCTGCTGGCCCGAGGCGCCGTCGACGATCACCGGGAAGGCCTTCAACAGCGCGCCCGCGGGGACGCCGAGCATCCTCGCGACCGCGTCGATCGACGTCGCCCCCGGGGTGTGGACGGCCTCGGGCTCCGAGAGCGGCCCGGGCAGGTCGACGGACTGTGCGTCGGCGCTCGCCACCTCGACGTTGGCGGCGTAGCCCGGCCCCAGCGCGACCTCGTTCTCGCCCGCGGCGCAGGGCGCCATGTACTCGTGGGCGCCCGTGCCGCCCATCATCCCGACGTCGGACTCGACGCTGTACCACTCCAGCCCGGTGCGCGCGAAGATGCGGTCGTAGGCGCCGGCGTACGCGTCGTAATGAGCCTGCAGCCCCTCCTCGTCGCGGTCGAACGTGTAGGCGTCCTTCATGACGAACTCGCGCGTGCGCAGCACCCCGGCGCGAGGGCGCGGCTCGTCGCGCTCCTTGACCTGGAAGTGGTAGAGGCTGAACGGCAGGTCGCGGTAGGAGCGCACGACCTGCGCCACGTGCGTCGTGACGCATTCCTCGTGCGTCATCGCGAGCACCATCTCGGCACCCTTGCGGTCCTTGAGCTTGAACAGCTCGTCGATGTCATAGCGGCCTGTGCGGTGCCACGCCTCGGCCGGCTGCAGGACAGGCATGAGCATCTCTTGACCGCCTACGGCGTCGATCTCCTCGCGGATGATCTGCACGACCTTCTGGTGCACGCGCCACCCCGCCGGCAGCCATGACCACAGGCCGGTGCCGAGCTGGCGGACGAGTCCGGCGCGCACCATCAGCTTGTGCGAGATCGCCTCGGCGTCGGCCGGCGGCTCGCGCTCGGTCGGCAGCAGCAGCGCGGAGAGTCGGGTCACGAGTTCACCATCAGGGAGATGGTTGATTCCGATTCCGCGGCCGGTGCCGTCAGATGTGCGTGTACCGCCAAACCGCCCGCCCACCCGCGCCGCGGGGCGAAGGTGGACAGTGCCAGCGGCACGGACTCCTTCGGTCCGTGGCGATCCTGCGCCGCGAGACGCGTGCAGCTGGCGGTGCCGGTCGTGGAATCAACCATCTAGCGCCAAGCCTACGCGGGTAGAGTCCGAGGCGAGTCCGACGAACAGAGGAGAAACGCCCTATGGCCTTTGAGGTTCCGCCCCTGCCGTACGCCCCCGATGCTCTTGAGCCGCACATCGACGCCCAGACGATGTCGATTCATCACGACAAGCACCACCAGGCGTACGTCGACAAGGTCAATGCCGCGCTGGAGGGAACCGAGCACGCCGCCTCATCGATCGAGGACATCATCGCCAACCTCGACGCGATCCCCGAGGACAAGCGCGGCCCGGTCCGCAACAACGGCGGCGGGCACTACAACCACTCCCTCTTCTGGCCCTCGATGAGCCCCGACGGCGGCGGCGCCCCCGACGGCGATCTCGGCGCCGCGATCGACGCCGCGTTCGGCTCGTTCGACGACTTCAAGGAGAAGTTCGAGGCCGCCGGCGTCGGCCAGTTCGGCTCGGGCTGGGCCTGGCTCGTGCTCGACGGCGGCGCGCTCGCCGTCACAAGCACCCCCAACCAGGACAACCCGCTGAGCGACGGCAAGACGCCCCTCCTGGGCAACGACGTCTGGGAGCACGCGTACTACCTCAAGTACCAGAACAAGCGCCCGGACTACCTCAAGGCGTGGTGGAACACCGTCGACTGGGGAGAGATCGCCAAGCGCTACAGCGCCGCCATCGGCTGATCGGCCACACATTCGCGCTACTTTCGCGACAATGCGCGTGTTCATACGACGGGACGGAAGGATTCCGTCCCGTTCGCGCGTTAACTCACCCTCGTCCGGCAGGAGCTCCATGTCGACCAGCACCCGTTCGATCGTCCTCGCGCTCGTCCTCGGCGCACTGCTCGCGCCGGCTGCTGCGCAAGCGAACCAGAGCCAGATGTCGATCATGATGGACGACGATCTGCTGGTCTACCGCAACGACAGCACGGCCGCACGCGCGCTGACGCAGATGAAGTCCGTCGGCGTCGACACCGTTCGCGTCACGGTTCTCTGGGAGACGATCGCGGAGTTCGCGAGGTTCACGAAGGCCGACATGGCCAAGCTCAAGGGCACGAAGAACCGGCGTGCCCGCGAGGCGGCACGGCGCCAGAACCGGCGCTTCAAGCCCGCCAATCCGTCGACCTATCCGATACGCAACTGGGACCGCTACGACAACCTCGTGCGCGCCGCGGCGCAACGCAACATCCGCGTGTACTTCAACATCACCGGCCCGGGTCCGAAGTGGGCGCACGCCAAGCGGCCCAAGGGCTCAACCGCGATCGCGCGGAGCTTCAAGCCGAGGCCGCGCGAGTTCAAGCTGTTCGTCACCGCCGTCGGCAAGCGCTTCAGCGGCACCTACCGGGACGAGAACGGCACGCGTGCGGAGCTGCCGCGCGTGTCCATGTGGTCGCTGTGGAACGAGCCCAACCAGGCGGGCTGGCTGTCGCCGCAGTGGGAGAACGGCAGGCCGGCCTCGCCCGCGCTGTTTCGCAAGCTCTACCAGCAGGGCTACGCGGGGCTCGTCGCGAGCGGCCATCGCGCCGACAACGACATCATCCTGCTGGGTGAGACGGCGCCGCTGGGCGTCGACGAGAAGACCGGGAAGTCGCCTATGCGGCCCAAGCAGTTCCTCCGCGAGCTGTTCTCCGGCGATCTCGGCAGCGGGCTGCCGGCAAGCGGCTACGCCCATCACCCGTACACGAAGAACCAGTCGCCGCTGCAGCGCGACGTGCACCCCGACTCGCTGACGATGGCGAACATCTCCGAGCTGGGCGAGCTGCTCGACCAGATGGCGGCGTCGACGGGCAAGGTCCCGGCGAACCTGCCGCTGTACATGACCGAGTACGGCTTCGAGACCAACCCGCCCGACCCGTTCTCGGGGATCTCCTACGACCTGCAGGCGAAGTACAACACGCTGGGCGAGTACCTCGCCTACGTCAACCCGCGGGTCGCGTCCCAGGCGCAGTTCCTGCTCGTCGACGGCGCGCCGGTGCGCAGTAAGCCCAAGACGTCCAAGAGCTACTGGTTCACCTACCAGTCCGGGCTGTACACCCAGCGCGGTCAGCCCAAGCCGGCGGCCTACGCCTACCAGATGCCGTTCCTCGTGACGGCGACCGGTGTGGATCCCGAGACCGCCGCGCCCACGGCCCATGTGTGGGGCCAGGTGCGCTTCATCCCGACAGCGCAGGCCACCACCGTCGAGATCCAGTGGAAGCCGAAGGACAACTCGACCGGCTGGCTCGCGGTCGGCGCTCCGGTGGCGACCGACCCGTTGCGCGGCTACTTCGAAGCCGATCTCGTCGCCCCCCTGGCCCAGCCCGGTGACTGGCGCGCGGTCTGGTACGCGCCCGACGGCAGCGTCGGCGTCTCCACCGGAGGGTCCGACGGAAGCTGAGATCTGATCGCCTTGCGCGGTGCCGGCGTCTGTGCCGGTGCCGTGCGGCGGTCGTCTCGGTCGCTGCCGCGGCCCTCAGGCGCGGGTGAAGCGACGCCCGGCGACCGGCGAGACGTCCTCGTCGATCTCAGGCAGAGCCGCGGCCAGAACGTCGTCGCCGCCATCGTGCGCGGCGGCCTCGGCCTTCTCGATCGCGGCGAGGCGCTCAGGCGTCATCGCGGTCTCGTCCTCGTTGGCGGCCAGCCATCGCGCGCCCTCGGCGGCGGCGCGCTCGTCGACGTCGATCCGCTTCGACGTGGCGTACTTGTCGATCTCCTCGAAGAGGACGTCGACGAGCTGGGCGGTGGGCACCTTGCGCAGCGGCTTGCCCCGGCTGAAGATCAGGCCCTCGTCCTTGGCCCCCGTGATCCCGAAGTCGGCGTGTGACGCCTCGCCGATGCCGTTGACGGCACAGCCGAGCACCGCGACCTCGATCGGGTCCTCGTACGCCTCGAGGCGGCGCTCGATCTCGCCGACGACGGTGTCCATGTCGAACTGCAGCCGACCGCATGTCGGGCACGCGATGAGGACGGGGCCGCGCTCGCGCAGCTGAAGCGCCTTGAGGATCTCCCAGGCGACCTTCACCTCCTCCTCGGCGTGGAACGTCGACAGGCTGATGCGAATCGTGTCGCCGATGCCGTCGGCGAGCAGCGTGCCCAGGCCGACCGCGGACTTCAGGCTGCCCGACCACTTCGTGCCGGCCTCGGTGATGCCGAGGTGCAGCGGGTGGTCGATCTTCTCGCTCAGCAGGCGGTTGGAGGCGATCGTGTTGGGCACGTTCGTCGACTTGATCGAGACCTTGAAGTCATAGAAGTCCAGGCGGTGCATGAGCGCGACGAACTCGGTCGCCGCGGCGGTCAGCGCCTCGACCGGGTTGTCTCGCTCGAGTGAGTGCAGGTGCTTGGGCAGCGAGCCGGAGTTCACGCCGATGCGCATCGGCGTGCCGGCCTGCTTGGCCCGCGCGACGACCTCCGCGACCTTGTCGGGGCCGCCGATGTTGCCCGGGTTCAGCCGGATGCAGTGCGCACCGGCGTCGATCGCCTTCAGCGCGAGCGTGTGGTTGAAGTGGATGTCGGCGATGACCGGGATCGGCGACTGCACGACGATCGTCCTGAGCGCCTCGATGTCGCGGTCACGCGGCACGGCGACGCGGACGATGTCCGCGCCCGCCTCGGCGACCTTGTGGATCTGGTCCATCGTCGCCCGGAGGTTGGCGGTCTCGGTCTTCGTCATCGTCTGCACGGCGACGGGGGCGCCGCCGCCGACGGGGACGCTGCCGACCATGATCTGTCGCGCTGAGGCCATGCACCCATTCTACGGACGGCCCCGACGTGCCCGATCACCGCGCCGGCGGCTAACGTTGCCGCCGCGATGAGGCAGAGCGCGCAGTTCGTCTTCGCCTACGGCTCGCTGGCCGCCGATCTGCCCGGCAGCCACCCCGCCGTCCTGCGCGGCCGGCGGCGCGGCTGGGGCGTCGCGATGGACAACCGCGTCGACGTCCCGGGCTACAAGCACTACCGGCTGCGCGCCGACGGCAGCCGGCCCGCGGTCTTCGTCGCGTTCCTGGACCTGTTCGCCGATCCCGCGGCCGCCACCCACGGCCTGTGCGTGCCCGTCGACGACGCGCAGCTGCCGGTGATCGACCACCGCGAGCGCAACTACGACCGCATCGACGTCAGCGATGACGTCACGCCCGCGCGCGGGACCGTGTGGGCATACGTCGGAGGCGCCACGGGACGCGGGCGCCTCGAGCACGCCCGCGCGGAGGGGATCGCGGTTGTCAGCCGCGACTACCTCGAGCGCACGCGCGCGGCGTTCGCGGCGCTCGGGCCGGCGGCGCTGGCGGACTTCGAGGCCGGCGCCGCGGTCGGCGACCTGCCGGTGTGGGACCTCGAACGCATCGACCTGATGCCGGCGGCGCCCTAGCGGACGCCGAAGCCCTCGCCGCTCGTCAACCGTCCGATGTCGTTGGTCAACCCGACGTAGAAGAGCATCAGCACGAGCACGAAGCCGACGATCGACGCGCGCTCCATGACGCGGAAGGAGATCGCGCGGCCGCGGGCCTTCTCGGCCAGCGCCCAGAAGATGTGGCCGCCGTCGAGCGGCAGGAACGGGAAGAGGTTGATGATGCCCAGCGACAGCGAGATCAGCGCGAGGATGCTGATCGCGCGGACGGTGTCGAACTCGAGCGTCTGGCGGGTCGCCTCGTAGGAGCCGACGACGCCGGACACCTCGTCGCGTGCCTCCGCGTCGTAGACGAGCCTGACGATGCTCTGCACCGTCAGCGTCGTGACGTTCCACATCCCGGTGACGCTCAGCTGCGCGGCCTCTCCCACTCCGACGTCGACGCCGCGCGTGCCGAAGCCGAAGCCGATCAGCAGCCGGTCGGCCGTCTCGTCGAAGCGCGGCGTGACCTCCAGCGTCCGCCGCCGGCCGTCGCGCAGCACCACGACGGTCACGGGCTCGGTGGCCGCGCAGCCCTGGCGCTCCTCGCCGGCGCAGCTGTGGCGTGCGACCGCCTCGCGCAGCTCCGTGACGCGCTTCTCGCCCTCCTCCGCGGAGATCCCCGGCGCGTAGCCGGGGACGCCGTCGAGGGAGACGAGCCGGTCATCGGCCTGCAGCACGCCCTGCGCCGGGCTGTCCTTCTCGACGCGCTCGACGACGGGCTGGCTGAGCTGCATCGGGCGCGACGCGAACAGCACCCAGAGGATGAGGAACGCGAGGACGATGTTGACGGCCGGCCCCGCGGCGATGACGACGATGCGCTTCCACACCTTCTGGCGGTAATACGCGCGGTGCGCGACCTCCGCAGGCATGTCCTCGTCGGGGTTCATGCCGGTGATCTTCACGTAGCCCCCGAGCGGGATCGCCCCGATGCCGTACTCCGTCTCGCTGTCCTTCGGGCGCCACTTGAAGAGCAGCGGCGGGAAGAACAAGGCGAAGCGCTCGACGCGCATCCCAACCGCCTTCGCGGCGACGAAGTGCCCGAACTCGTGCAGGATGATCAGCGCCGCGAAGCCCGCGAAGGCGAGGAAATAGCTCACCCGATCAGTGTAGGAGCCGCTCTGACCAGGCTTCGACGAGCTCGGCCGCGACGGCGCGGGCCTC
This sequence comes from Solirubrobacteraceae bacterium, assembly GCA_035942495.1. Taxonomy (GTDB): domain Bacteria; phylum Actinomycetota; class Thermoleophilia; order Solirubrobacterales; family Solirubrobacteraceae; genus CADCVQ01. Next base: position 426 of record DASZDB010000008.1, on the reverse strand, counting down.
CCGGTCGGCCTCGTAGAGCGACTCGAACGCGCGGACGGGGGCCGCCGGCAGGCGCTCCAGCGCGACCTCGATGACCGCCGCAATCCCGAGAAAGCTGAGCTTTCAGCGCAAAAAGGCGAGGACGGCGACCTCGTTGGCCGCGTTGAGCACGCACGGCTCGGTGCCGCCGGCGACGGCCGCGGCGCGGGCGAGGCCGAGCGCGGGGAACGCCTCCTCGTCGACGGGCTCGAACGTCAGCGCGCCGACCTCCGCGAGGTCCAGCCGCCGCGCGGGGACGTCGCCGCGCTCGGGGTGGTGCAGCGCGTACGCGATCGGCACGCGCATGTCCGGGTGGCCGAGGTGCGCGAGCGCTCCGCCGTCGCAGAGCGTGATCATGCCGTGCACGATCGACTGCGGGTGCACGACGACGTCGATGCGCTCGTACGG
>DASZDB010000007.1:0-8759 GCA_035942495.1 Solirubrobacteraceae bacterium | reverse complement strand
GGTTGGCGGGGGTCAGCGCCTCGAAGGTCCCGAGCCCGAACACGGGATGCTCCTTGCGCAGCAGGATGAACCGCCGCAGCCAGCGCAGCAGCGAGGACGGGGTGCGCAGCTGGGCCTCGACGTTGACGGCCTGGTAGCCGTAGACCGGGTCCATGAGCGGCGGCGCGTAGAGCTGCGCGAAGTCCGCGCGCGAGAAGCCGCCGTTGCGGTCGCCGGTCCACTGCATCGGCGTGCGTACCCCGTCGCGGTCGCCGAGATAGACGTTGTCGCCCATCGCGATCTCGTCGCCGTAGTAGAGGACCGGCGAGCCCGGCAGGCTGAAGAGGATCGCCGTCATGAGCTCGATCTCGTCGCGGCCGTTGTCGAGCAGCGGCGCGAGCCGGCGGCGGATGCCGAGGTTGAGTTTCATCCGCGGGTCCTTGGCGTACTCGGCGTACATGTAGTCGCGTTCCTCGTCGGTGACCATCTCGAGCGTCAGCTCGTCGTGGTTGCGCAGAAACAGGCCCCACTGGCAGTTCTGGGGGATGTGCGGCGTCTGGGCGAGGATCTCGAGGATCGGCGTCGCCTCCTCGCGGCGCAGGGCCATGAACATCCGCGGCATGACCGGGAAGTGGAAGGCCATGTGGCACTCGTCGCCATCGCCGAAGTACTGCACGACGTCGGCCGGCCACTGGTTGGCCTCCGCGAGCAGGACGCGATCGGGATACTCGTCGTCGACGGTCTTGCGCACGACCTTGAGGAACTCGTGCGTCTCGTCGAGGTTCTCGCAGTTCGTGCCCTCGCGCTCGTAGAGGTAGGGCACGGCGTCGAGCCGAAACCCGTCGAGGCCGGCGTCCAGCCAGAAGCGCAGGACGTCGAGCATCGCCTCCCGGACCTCGGGGTTGTCGTAGTTCAGATCGGGCTGGTGATGAAAGAAGCGATGCCAGTAGTACTGGCCCGCCTTGTCGTCCCACGTCCAGTTCGACGTCTCCGTGTCGATGAAGATGATCCGCGCTCCGGAGTACAACGTCGGATCGTCGGACCAGACGTACCAGCCGCGCTTGGCGTTGTCAGGGCTCGAGCGCGCCTCCTGAAACCACTCGCAGTCACTCGACGTGTGGTTCATGACGAGGTCGGCGATGACGCGGATGCCGTGCTCGTGCGCGGCGGCGATGAACGTGCGGACGTCGTCCATCGTCCCGTAGTCCTCGTGCACGCCGTAGAAGTCCGCGATGTCGTAGCCGCCGTCGCGCATCGGCGACGGGTACATCGGCAGCAGCCAGATGACGTCGACGCCGAGCCACTGCAGGTAGTCGAGCTTCTCGGTCAGGCCGCGGAAGTCGCCATGGCCGTCGCCGGTCCCGTCGAAGAACCCCCGCAGGTGGATCTCATAGAAGAGCGCCGTCTTGAACCACAGAGGGTCAGACTCAAACCAGTTCTGTGCCGCTGTCATGTGACGCGAAGGAGGTGCGCGACGCGATAGGGGTCCAGGCGCACGAAGTTGCGGCCCATCCGCCAGTCGAAGCTCTCGCCAGACAGCAGGTCGGTGACCGTGAAGACCGGGGCGAGGCCGAGGCCGTAGGGCACGACGACGACCCCCTCCTGGGCGGCCACGGGGTCGAGCGTCACGACGGTGATGACCGTGTTGTCGCCCGTGCGCTTGGCGTAGGCGATCAGCGCGTCGTTCTCGGTCGTCAGGAACTGGATGTTGTCGAGCTGCTCGAAGGCCGGGTTCTCGCGGCGGATCGTGTTGATGCGCTCGATGAGCGACAGCAGCGGGCCGTCCAGCGACCGCTCCTTGACCTCGTACTTCTCGGAGTGGTCGTACTCCTCGCTGCCGGGCCTGACCGGCGCGCGCTCGAAGTTCTCAAAGCCCGAGTAGATGCCGTACGTGGGGCTCAGCGTCGCCGCGAGGACGAGCCGGCTGGCGAACTTCGGCGGCCCTCCGTGCTGCAACTCCTCGGTGAGGATGTCGGGCGTGTTGACGAAGAAGTTCGGCCGGTAGTAGTCCTGCATGCCGCTCGTCGCGAGCTCGGTGACGTAGTCGGTCAGCTCCCACTTTGAGCTCTTCCACGTGAAGTACGTGTAGGACTGGTTGAAGCCGACCTTCGCCAGCTGGCGCATCATCGCCGCCCGCGTGAAGGCCTCCGCCAGGAAGATGATCTCCGGATGCTGCTTGCGCAGCTCGGCGATCATCCACTCCCAGAAGGCCAGCGGCTTCGTGTGCGGGTTGTCGACGCGAAAGACCTTGACGCCGTGATCGGCCCAGTAGAGGACCACGTCGCGCAGCGCGTTCCACAGCGCCTGCCAGTTCTCTGACTCCCAGTTGACGTTGTAGATGTCCTGGTACTTCTTGGGAGGGTTCTCGGCGTACTTGAGCGTTCCGTCCGGGCGGCGGTGAAACCACTCGGGATGCTCGGTCAGCCAGGGGTGGTCGGCCGAGCACTGGATCGCGAAGTCCAGCGCGATGTCGATGCCGTGCTGGTCGGCCGTCGCGACGAGCGCGTCGAAGTCCTCGATCGTGCCGAGGTCGGGGTGGATCGCGGTGTGTCCGCCGAATTTGCTGTCGCCGATCGCCCATGGCGAGCCGGGGTCGCCGGGCATCGCCGTGAGCGCGTTGTTGACGCCCTTGCGGTTCGTCAGGCCGATCGGGTGGATCGGCGGCAGGTAGAGGACGTCGAAGCCGAGGTCGGCGAGCTGGGGGATGACCGTCTCGACGCCCTTGAAGCCGCCCCACGACCGTGGAAAGAGCTCATACCAGGCGCCGGCGCGGGCCCGCACGCGGTCGACCTCGATGCGCAGCGTCGCGTCCATCGTCGTCGCGCGGCTGCGGTCGGGGTAGCACTCGATGATCGCAAAGAGCTCGGGCTCGAGGGCGATCTGCGGGCTCGGCGTCTCGTCGCGCAGGCTGGCGAGCGCGCGCTCGATGTGCTGGCGGTCCGGGCCCTTCTTCGCGCGGGCGGCCGCCTGCTCGAGGAGCACCTCGCCCTCGGAGAGCTCCCCGGAGAGGTCCTCCTGGCCGGCGTCGATCTTGCGCCGGATCTCCTCGCGCCAGCTGGCGAACGCGTCGGTCCAGGCCTCGATCGTCCAGCTGTAGCGGCCGAGGCGATCGACGATGAACGAGCCCGCCCAGCGGTCGCCGGCGACCTGCGCGTCGACGCGCTGCATCGGGCCCTCGACCCACTTCCGCGCGCCGGGCGCCTGCGAGCGCACGACCGCGCGCAGAACGTCGTGGCCGTCGGCGAAGATGTCGGCGCTCACGGCGACGGCGTCGCCGACGGTTCGCTTGGACGGGTAGCGGCCGCAGTCGATCATCGGCGCCGGGCTTCCGATCTGGATGCGGGGCGGCGGTTTGGCGTTCTTGGGCAAGGGCACTCCTGGACACTCTCTCCGTTTCAGGCGGTTCGTAACGTGACGGCACAGCTTCCCCAGCGCTCAGCTGGCGTCCAGCTGCATCCGACCAGCCTCGCTGCGGGGCGGCTCGGCGATGACGCCTACCGCTTCGTCGATTGGCTCGCGGAGGCCGGCCAGTCGTGGTGGCAGATGCTGCCGCTCGGACCGCCCGACAGCGCCCGCTCGCCGTACAAGGCGGCTTCGGCGTTCGCCGCGTGGCGCGGCCTGCTGGCCGACCCCGCGGCACCCGTCTGCGATGACGATATCGAGGCGTTCCGTGCGGCCGAGTCCTTCTGGATCGGCGACTGGGAGGCCGTGGCGGGCGGCCGGCGGGCCGTCGCCGACCAGGTCCGGTTCGCGCGCGAGTGGGGCGCGCTGCGTGCGTACGCCGCAGAGCGCGGCGTGCGGCTCATCGGCGACGTGCCGATCTACGTCGCGCCCGGCAGCGCCGACCACCGCGCCCACCCGGAGCTCTTCCGCGCCGGCGAGGTCGCGGGGGTGCCGCCCGACGCGCTCAGCGAGACCGGCCAGCTGTGGGGCAACCCGCTGTACGACTGGTCCGCGCTGCAGCGCCGCGGCTATCGCTGGTGGACCGAGCGCCTGCGGCGCACGTTCGCGATGTTCGACGTCACGCGGATCGACCACTTCCGCGGCTTCGTCGCGTACTGGGCGGTGCCCGCCGACGCGTCGGACGCACGCAGCGGGCGCTGGCGACGCGGGCCCGGGCGCGCGGTCTTCGACGCCGCGGCGCGCGACCTCGGCGAGCTGCCGGTCATCGCCGAGGACCTCGGCGTCATCACGAAGCCCGTCGAGCGCCTGCGCCGCTCGCTCGGGTTTCCGGGCATGGTCGTCATGCAGTTCGGCTTCGACCCCGACGACCCGCACGGCCCGCACCGCCCGGAGAACCACGAGGCCGGCAGCGTCGTCTACACGGGCACACACGACACGAACACCCTGCGCGGCTGGTGGGACGAGCTGCCCGACGGCACCCGCGCGGCGGCGGCGGAGGCGATCCGCGCGGCCGGCTTCGAGGAGCGGGAGCCGTGGTGGTCGATGATCCGCCTGACCTACGCCTCCCCGGCTCGGCTGGCGATGATCCAGGCCCAGGACGTGCTCGGCCTGGGCAGCGATGCGCGGATGAACGTCCCCGGCCGGGCGACGGGGTCGTGGCGTTGGCAGATGGCGCCCGGCGCGCTGACGCGCGAGCACGCCAAGCGGCTGCGCGCCGCCGTCGAGGAGGGTGGGCGGGCCGGGTGACCCGGTTCAGGACGCCGCGTCGTTCGCGCGCCTGAAGTCGCTCGCCGTCAGGCGATACAGCACGTGGCGGCGCAGGTGCGGCTGCTCGACGAGCGGGTGATCGAAGTCGCCGGCGCGGTCGTGCGTCATGCCGAGGCGGCGCATCACCGCGCGCGAGCGCTCGTTCGCGACGACCGCCAGCGAGACGATCTCATCGAGGGCGAGCTCGTCGAAGGCGAACCGCGCGGCGGCGCGCGCCGCCTCCGTCGCGAACCCGTGGCCCCAGGCCGCCCGCTCCAGGCGCCAACCGATCTCGACGGCCGGCATGAACGGCGCCTCGAAGCCCGGGCGCGCGAGCCCCGTGAAGCCGAGGAAGCGGCCGGTGGCGCGTTCCTCCATCGCCCACAGCCCCCACCCGACCCGCTCCATGTAGGTCTCGATGCGGTCGGCGAGCCCGTCGCTCTCGCGGCGCGTGAGCAGCGACGGGAAGTGCCGCATGACCTCGGGGTCGGCGTTCAGTGCGGCGAACGGGGCGCGGTCCGCGGGACGCCAGCGACGCAGCAGCAGGCGTTCGGTCTCGAGCTCGTGCACCGCGCCATTGTCGCGCCGGTGCGGACAGCCGCACCGCGGGACGCGGGTGGGCCGTACCTCGACCAGGTGTGCGAGCTGGTGCACTACGCGGGTGAAGATCCTCATGACCACCCGCGGCAGCGCCGGCCATCTCATCCCGCTCGCGCCGTTCGGTCACGCGTGCCTGCGCGCGGGCCACGAGGTGCGCGTGGCGGCTCAGGGTCAGCGCCAGGCCAACGTCGAGCGCGCGGGGCTGCCGTTCACCGCCACGCCCGACCCGCCCGCAGAGGAGTGGATGCCCCTGATGGGCGAGTTCGCGCGGCTCGGGTTCGACGAGGCGAACGCCCGGATGATCGGCGAGTTCTTTGCCGGCATCGACGTGCGCGCAGCGCTGCCGGCCGTGCGCGCGATCGTCGAGGAGTGGCGGCCCGACGTCATCGTCCGCGAGACGACCGACTTCGTCGGCGCGCTCGTCGCCGAGCTGTACGGGATCCCGCTCGCGCGCGTCGGCCTCGGCCTGGAGTCCTCCGAGGAGCTCGCGATCGGCTTCGCCGCCGCGGCCGTCGACCGGGCGCGCGCGGAGCTCGGTCTCGCACCCGATCCGGCGGGCGACCGGCTGCGCGAGACGCCGTACCTCACGATGGTGCCCGAGGCGCTCGAGCACCCGCCGATCGCCACGCGCGTGGCGGCGCAGCGCTTCGCCGAGCCAGCGCCCAAGCCCACCGGCGCGGATCCTTCGGCGCTGCCGGACTGGTGGCCGGGCAACGACGACCCGCTCGTCTACCTGACCTTCGGCTCGGTGGCCGCCGCCGCCCATCTGCCCTACTTCCCCGCCCTCTATCGCGCGGCGATCGACGCGCTCGCGCCGCTGCCCGTCCGCGTCCTCATGACGATCGGCGACGAGCGCGACCACGCCGAGCTCGGCCCGCTGCCGGCCAACGTCCACGTCGAGCGCTGGGTCGCCCACGACGCCGTCACGCGGCAGGCGGCGGTGGTCGTCGGGCACGGTGGCTACGGCACGACGCTTGGCACGCTGCGCCTCGGCGTACCGCTCGTCGTCGTGCCGCTGTTCAGCTCCGATCAGTGGGCCAACGCGGCGGCGGTCGCTGCGGCCGGCGCCGGCGTCGCGCTCGACGGCGAGCGCGCCACGCGCCCGGTGCTCGGGTTGCCCGGCGACAGCACGCTCGCCGCGCTGAGGCCGGCGGTGCGCCGCGCGCTCGACGACCCGTCGATCCGGCAGTCGGCGGGGCGCATCGCCGCCGCGATGCGCGAGCTGCCGCCGGTCGACGCAGCGGTCGACGTGCTGACCGCCATCGGCGCGCGCGCGCCCGCAGCGTAGGCACCGCGTCGTCCGCGCACGCGGCGGGCGCAGAACGGGTACCGGCTGCGGATGGCCTTCTCCACGGCGATCGTCACCGGGTCGGACTCGGGCATCGGGCGCGCGACGGCGGCTGCGCTCGCCGCCCGCGGCCTCGACATCGGCATCACGTGGCACTCCGACGAGCAGGGCGCCGGCGAGACGGCGCGGGAGGTCCGCGCGCTCGGCCGCAACGCCGTGGTCGCGCGCCTGGACGCCGCGCGACCGCAGGATGCCGCGAACGTCGTCGACGAGCTCGCCGACGAGCTCGGCGGCGTCGACGTGCTCGTCAACAACGCGGGCACCGGCCACCTCAGCTCCGTCCTCGACGTCACCCTCGACGAGTGGCGTACCGTGCTCGACACCGACCTCGTCGGCGCGTTCTTCATCGCCCAGGCCGCCGCCCGGCGGATGGTCGCCGCGGGGCACGGTGGGCGGATCGTCAACGTGACGTCGGTCCACGAGCACGTCCCGCTGCGCGGGGCGGTCGCCTACGTGGCGGCCAAGCACGGCCTCGGCGGGATGACGAAGGTCATGGCGCTCGAGCTCGCCGAGCACGGGATCACGGTCAATTCCGTGGCGCCGGGCGAGATCGCGACGCCGATGACCGGCAACGAGGACGTCGACCCCAGCACCCGCGAACGTCCCGACATCCCCGCCGGGCGTCCCGGGGACGCACGCGAGGTCGCGGAGACGATCGCCCACCTCGCCTCCCCCGAGGCGTCGTACACGACGGGCGCCTCGTTCGTCGTGGACGGAGGGCTGCTGCTCATGGCGGCGATCCCGAACCAGGCGGCGCTCGGGAGCTGAGGACGCGGCTGCGGGCGCGGTTCCCGCGGCCAGACGCCATTAGACTGGCCGCCGCGATGGCTGCTCCCGCCAGCGCGGAGGCGATCCGCGACGTCAACACGCGCTACCACGACGCGGCGGCCGAGCACTACGACACGAAGTGGGGCGTCGACTTCGGCGAGACCGGGCGAAAGCAGGTCCGCGGCAAGCTGCACAAGCTGCTCGGCAAGCCGCTGCCGACGTTCGGCCGTTCGCTGGAGATCGGCTGCGGCACCGGCTACTTCACGCTGAACATGCTGCAGGACGGCGTGGTGCGCGAGGCCGTCGCGAGCGACATCTCGCCGGGCATGCTCGCTGCGCTGCGGTCCAACGCGCAGCGCCTCGGCGTATCCGTCGAGACGGTCGTCTGCGCTGCCGAGGACCTGCCGTTCGACGACGGCTCGTTCGACCTCGTGCTCGGTCACGCGGTCCTGCACCACATCCCCGACCTCGACCGGGCCTTCGCGGAGTTCAAGCGCGTGCTGCGCCCCGGTGGTGCGGTTCTCTTCGCCGGCGAGCCGTCGCAGACCGGCGACCGCATCGCCGGCTATCCCAAGCGCGCCGCGCTGGCCACCGCGCCGCTGTGGCGCATGGTCATGCGCGCCCGGCCGGCGGACGTCCTTGAAGGGCATCCGACGCCGGGCGACCCGGCGCCGGAGCAGCCCGGGGACCTCGACGGCGAGTCGCTCGAGCCGTTCGTGGACGTGCACGCCTTCACGCCCGACGAGATCGGCGCGCGGGCGCGCGGCGCGGGCTTCGACGACGTCCGCGTGCGCGGCGAGGAACTGCTCGCCAACTGGTTTGGCTGGATGAACCGTACGCTCGAGGCGACCGCGGAGCCCGACGACATCCCGTGGCTGTGGCGCCAGTACGCGTTTCGCGGCTACCTCGCGCTGCAGCGCGTCGATGTCGCGCTGCTGGAGGGACGCCTGCCCCCGGAGGTCTTCTACAACCTCATGATCGCAGGGCGCAAGCCGCGTTGAGCGACCCGCCACAGCCCTGCCGCAAGGGCTTGATCGCGCTCGGCGACAGCATCACCGTCGGTGAAGGATCGATGGCGCTCGGCATCACGCCGCTGTCGTGGGCGCAGTGGCTGGCCAAGGCGCTGGACCTGCCCTACACGTCCTACGCGTTCAACGGCGCGACGACCGCGGAGATCCTGCGCGAGCAGCTGCCGCGCGTGCGCTTCGAGTACGACGTCGCGACGCTCTACGCGGGCGTCAACGACGTCCGTTCGCCGTCCTTCGACGCCGCCGCCTACGAGCGTGAGCTCGACGCCGTCGCGGCCGCGCTGGCCCGGCGCTCCGCGCGCCTGCTCATGGTGACGCTGCCCGAGGACCTCGGCCGCCCGACCTCGGCACCCAAGCCGCTCGCCGCGAACGCCGCCGTGCGCCGC
>DASZDB010000006.1:0-2396 GCA_035942495.1 Solirubrobacteraceae bacterium | reverse complement strand
GGCGTGCGCTCGAGCGGCTCCTCGAGCAGCATCTCCTTCGTGAAGACGAGGTCCTGGCGGTTGTAGGAGGACATCTCGTAGTCGTGGCCCATCGTGATCGCGTCGAACGGGCAGGCGACCTCGCAGTAGCCGCAGAAGATGCACCGCGAGAGGTTGATCTCGTAGACGGCGGCGTAGCGCTCGCCCGCACTCACCCGGTTCTCGGGCGTGTTCTCGGCGGCGACGACGCGGATGCAGTCCGCCGGGCAGGCGGCCGCGCACAGCGAGCAGCCGACGCACTTCTCCAGGCCCGTGTCCTCGAAGCGATGCAGGCGATGGCGGCCGCGGAAGCGCGGGTAGACCGGCACCTTCTCCTCGGGGTAGGAGATCGTCTGCGGCCCCTCGAACAGGCGCGCCATCGTCGTCTTCAGGCCGCGCAGCGTCTCGCCGAACGCGCGCGCCGTCCCGCCTGCGGCACCCGGCTGCGGCGCGCGCTGCACGACGAGCATCTCGTCTCCCGGAGTCCAGCTCATGCCCCGAACCTTGTCATGAAACCGCCACCACCACGACCGCGGTGACGAGCGCGTTGACCGTCGCCAGCGGCAGCAGCACCTTCCAGCCGAAGCTCATGAGCTGGTCGTAGCGCAGCCGCGGCAGCGTCGCGCGGACCCACACGAAGAAGAACACGAACAGGAAGATCTTCGCCAGGACCACGAGCGGGTCGAAGATGCCGGGCGGGTCGATGAACGGCAGGTGCCAGCCGCCGAGGAACATCGTCACCGCGATCCCCGAGACGACGAGGATGTTCACGTACTCGGCGAAGAAGTAGGCGGCGAACTTCGAGCCGCCGTACTCGGTGTTGTAGCCGGCGACGAGCTCCGCGTCGGCCTCGGGCAGGTCGAACGGCGCGCGGTTGGTCTCCGCGAAGCCCGCGACGGTGAAGATCAGGAAGCCGACGATCTGCGGGACGATGTACCACATGCTCGCCTGCGCCTCGACGATCGTCGGCAGCGACAGCGACCCGGCCATCATGATCACGCCGACGAGCGACAGGCCCATCGCGACCTCGGAGGAGATGAGCTGGGCGGCCGCCCGCATCGCGCCGAGAAACGAGTACTTCGAGCCGCTCGCCCAGCCGCCGAGCATGAGCCCGTAGAAGGCGATCGCGCCGAAGGCGAAGACGTACAGCACGCCGATCCCGACGTCGAGACCGTACAGCCCGACCTCCTCGCCGAAGATGTTCGCGACGTCGCCGAAGGGCAGGATCGCGAACGCTGCGAGCGCCGTCAGCAGCGAGATGATCGGCGCGAGCGCGTAGAGGAAGCCGATCGCCGTCGAGGGCTGGAAGGGCTCCTTCGTGGCGAGCTTGATGATGTCCGCCAGCGGCTGCGCCATCCCGAACGGGCCGACGCGGTTGGGGCCGTAGCGGTGCTGGAAGCGGCCCAGCAGCTTGCGCTCGGCGAGCAGCACGACGGGCACGATCTGGACGGCGACCAGGAAGATCACGACCGACTTGATGATCTGGATGTACCACTCCTCGGCGTAGCCGACGAGCCCGATGACCGTGGGGGTCACTGCGGCGAGACCTCCACGAGCCCGCCGCCGTCGAGCTCGGAGGCCGAGTCCGCAGCGATGCCCTGCTCGAGGAACACCGAGCCCTCGGGCACCGCCGTGCGCAGCACCGCCGTGGCGTTGACGCTCGCGCCGCCGGCGCCCACCGCGACGCGGCCGCCGTGGGCGATGCCCAGGCGCTCGGCATCGGCGGGGTTCAGCTCGGCGCGCTGGCCGTGGCGCAAGAACTTCAGCGCGGGCGACAGCTCGACCTCGGGCGCGGCCCAGATCGAGCGGAACGTGCCCAGCCGCAGGCTGCCGTTCGGCGTCGGCGCGTGCGGCGGCACCTCGAGGCCGAACGGGCCGGTGTCGGCGACCGGCCAGCCCGCGGCCGCGGGACGCTCGGTCCAGCGCACGCCGCGCCCGCCGAGCGCGTCGAGCGTCAGGCCCGCGTAGAACGGGACCGCCTCGAAGAGCTTCGCCGAGGCCATCGGTCCGCTCAGGATCTCGAGGTCGTGGCCGAGGCGCGCGGCGAGGTCGGCGACGACGTTCCACTCCGCGCGCACCGCGTCGGGCCGCTTGATCGCCGGGCGCAGGCGCTGCACGCGGCCGTCGGGGTGGGTGACCGTGCCCTCCTTCTCGGCGTAGGACTCCGCCGGGAAGACGATGTCGGCGAACTCCCACAGCCCTTCGCTGAGAAAGTCGGCGTGCGCGATGACCGCGTCGGTCTGCTCGAGCGCCGCGCGCCACATGCGCCGGCCGGGCAGGTCGCGCAGCGGGTCGACGTGCATGAGATACAGCGCGCTCAGATCGCCCGCGGCGGCGGTGGCGCCGATCCCGTCGGAGTCGAGGCCGACGGGGCTGAC
>DASZDB010000005.1:0-3628 GCA_035942495.1 Solirubrobacteraceae bacterium | reverse complement strand
CGCCCACCCCGCTGGCGAGATCACGCTCGCCGACATCATCCGCGCGATCGACGGCCCGCTCGCCGGCGTGGGCGGACGGCGCCCGGAGGACGTCACGTTCGCGGGCTCGGCGGAGCCGATGCGCGAGGTGTGGGTCGCGGTTCGCGCGAGCTTGCGGCGGGTGCTCGAGAACGTGTCGCTCGCCGCCCTCGCCGCCGGCGAGATGCCGCCGCACCTCGCGGAGCTGACGGCCGACCCGGGCGCCTGGGATCGCCGTTAGGCGCCGTCGCCCACGGTCGATCCGGTCGAATGCCACCGCACCGGCGGCCCGTGGTAGCCGCAGTGCGCGAGCAGCCGCGCGACGCCGCTGCCGTTGTCCTCCGGGCGCTCGCGGCAGCGCAGCTCGAAGCGAGCGCGCTCATGGCCGGCGGCCGGCGGCTCGAGCGTGAGCCAGGCGAACGGCCCGCCCGCTGCGCTGGCGAAGGCACTGCGGATGGCGTCGCGCTCGCCCTCGTCGAGGTACTGGTTGACGACCGACTGCCATACGACGGTCAGCCGCCCCGGCCGTGGCTCGGCGAGCCGCTCGAGCAGCCAGGCCGCGGCGCTGCGGCGCTGCACCGCCACCGGGTGGCGCACCGCCACCTCCGCCGCGCGGGCGACGCGCGCGATCCGCTCGGGCTCGTCGGGCCAGATGTAGGACTGCAGCGTGAGCCGGCCCTCGTGTGTCGTCGCGTCGATCGGCGACTGGTCACAGCCCGCGCGCTCGGCGATCTGCAACCGGGCGGCGGCCGCGACGGGGTCGGCGACGGGCGCCCCGGTCCACGGCTCGGCGAACTCGAGCGGGCCCTCGGGGTCCCCGAGCGGGCGACCGCCCACGACGTAGCGGAAGCGCTCGACGTTGAGGTTCAGCCCCGCGCTCGCGCCGATCTCGAGCAGGCGGATCGGCAGGCCGTGACGCTCGGAGAGCCACAGCAGCCCGCCGTAGAGCACGACGCAGCGACCCGGCTCGTTGGTCTGCACCGTGCGTCGCGCGAGCTCGCGGACGACGCCGGCCTGCTCGGCGAGCGTGCGATGCGCGACCGGCCACGCCTCCGCCGGCGGCGCGTTCCCGCCGGCGCTCGGAAAGAAGCGCGCGAGCTGCGGCGCGCTGCCGCTGAGCACGAGGTGGTGCAGCGCAGCGAGCAGGCGCAGCTCGGGGACGGAGCCGGGCGTCGCGGGGTCGCCGGCGAAGATGTCGGCGACGATTCCGCCCGCGTCGGCGTCGTCGGCCGCTGCGCGCATGAGCTCGACGTACAGCCGCGAGCGGCCGTCGCGTTCGAGCACATCTGCTCGCGCGCGAAACAGCTCGCCGATCACGGCAGCGCCGACAGCAGCCGATCGAGATCCGACTGGTCGTTCCAGGCGCCGACCGACGCCCGCAGCAGCCCCGTTCCCGGCAGGTCGCGAATGATCACGCCGGCGTCGGCCAGCAGGCCGCGCGTCGCCTCCGGGTCGGCGTCCTTCCACGAGACGAGCGTCGTGCGGTCACGCGGGGCGACCTCGCGCCCGCGCTCGGCCAGCGTGCCGGCGAGTCGCTCGGCGAGGCCGGCGGCACGCTCGTGCACGGCGGCCCAGTCGAACCCGGCCAGCACCTCGAGCGCCGCGAGCGCCGCGGCGGCCGACTCCGGGCTGAGCGCCGACGTGTCGTGGCGCGCGGCGTCGCGGCGCGGCACGGCGTCCAGGCCCGCGCCGGGGACCTCGAGGTTCATGTACGTCGGGCCGGGCGCCGGCAGCCGCTCGGTCCAGTCGGGGGAGATCCACAGCATGCCGGTGCCGATCGGGCCGCAGAGCCATTTCTGCCCGGAGCCGGCGTAGAACGCGCAGCCCAGCGTCGCGACGTCGATCGGGACGGCGCCGACGCCCTGTGCGCCGTCGAGCAGCACCGGCACGTCTCCGAGGCCGGTCAGATCGCCGACCGCGCGGCCGTTGACCCAGCTGACGTGCGAGCAGGCGACGAGCTTCGTCCGCGGGCCGACGGCGTCCGCGATCTGCGCGAACGGCACGGCCTGCAGGACGATGCCGCGCTGGTCCCGGGCGGCGGCGAGGGGACCCTGCAGGCCCGGATGCTCCTCGTCGGAGGTCAGCACCTCGTCGCCGGGCACGAGGTCCAGCGCGCCCAGCACGCGGACGATCCCCTCGCTGGTGCAGGTCGTCAGCGCGACGTCCTCGCTGCGGGCGCCGAGCCGGGCCGCGTAGCCGTCGCGCAGGCGCGTCCGGCCGTCGAGCATCGCCTCGAAGTAGGCCATCCCGCGGCCCTGCTCGGCGGCGAGCCCGGCGACGTCGGCGGCCGCGGTGAGCGCCGCGCGGGGCAGCGGGCCGCACGTGCCGGCGTTGAGATAGGCGAACCGCTCGAGCACGGGGAACTCGGCGCGCAGCGTGGCTGGATCCATCGGCACGAGGCTACAGACGGTGCGATCGCGCTCCCGGACGCACCGCGGCCCGGCGCAAGGGCGCCGGGCCCGCGGGTACGTCGGGTGCTTCGGGCGCTACGGCGCCGTCGTCAGCGACCGCAGACCGGCCAGTGGCCCGGTCCGCCGGTGCGGTAGAGGATCGCCGCGCGGCGATCCTGCTCGGTCTCCGAGGCCGCGGCGGGGTCGCCCTTGCCGCCGACCGACGCCCAGGTCGAGAACGAGAACTGGTACTTGCCGCGGTACGTGCCGCCCGACGAGATCGCGCGGGGGTTGCCACGCGACTCGCACATGGCGATCGACCGGAGCACGGCCGGGATCGGCACGTTGGGTGCCCCGCCGTGGCGACGCTCGCGGATCTCCGCGCGAGCCTCGCGCAGATCGCGTGCGACGCGGCGGTTGGCGAGTCGCAGCCGCGGGAGCGAGAAGGCGTGCAACGCGGCGCGCTTGCGGCTGCGCTGGATGCGCGTGAGCGGATCGCCGCGCAGGCGCCAGGACGTGCGCGCCATGAACATGTGGCGGTCGATCAGCTGGCGCTTGGCGCCTGTGGTCAGGTCGCCGGGGCTCTTGGCGGGCAGCGTGGCCGCCGGCGTCGTGGGGGTCGGAGACTGCGCGACTGCGGTGGAGGTGGACGCCGCGACAGCGCACGAGGCGCAGACGGCGCCCAGGGATCTGAGACGCATTCGGTTGTTGGTCCTTCCAGGCCACACCGATGGCTCCACGCGAGAGATGCGCGGCGCAGGTGACCCATCGTTTACGGCGGGCAGCGGCGCTTGACGCGCTGTCACATCACCCGCTTGAGGGGAGCAGCGTAGCAACCGAACCGAACGAGCGTTCGGTTCGGCTGCGAACGAAACGACAGTTGGCGCGCCCGCGCTGTGGCGGTGCGCCGGATTTCAGGGCTTCATCACGACCTTCACGCACTCGTCCTGCTTGTGCTTGAAGGTCTCGTAGCCGTTGGATGCGTCGTCGAGCGACATGCGGTGGGTGACGATGAAGCTCGGGTCGATGTCGCCCTTCTCGATGTGCTCGAGCAGCGGGCGCAGGTAGCGGTGCACGTGGCACTGCCCCGTCTTGATCGTCAGGCCCCTGTTCATCACGGCGCCGATCGGGAACTTGTCCATGAAGCCGCCGTAGACGCCCATGATCGACACCGTGCCGCCGCTGCGGCAGTTGAAGATCGCTTCGCGCAGGGCGTAGCC
>DASZDB010000004.1:0-7511 GCA_035942495.1 Solirubrobacteraceae bacterium | reverse complement strand
GTCGCCGAGCAGTTGGCCGACGCTGCGCTGGAGTCCGCGCTCGGCGCCGACTACGTCACCTTCACCTCGGCGTCGTCGGTGCGCTTCTTCCTCGAGGCCGCCGGCCCGCCGAGCGACGGCCAGCGAATCGTGTCGATCGGGCCGATCACGAGCGACGCGCTGCGCGAGCGCGGCCTGCGGGTCGACGTCGAGGCCCGCGAGCACACGCCGGACGGGCTGATCGCGGCGCTGCTGGAGGACGTCGGCGCGCGGCGCTGACGCGCCCCCGCGGGCGCGTCAGCCGGCCGTGTCGATGTCGCCCTCGGGAAAGCCGGGCAGCTCGCGGTCGGCGTCTTCGTCCTCGGGCGGCACGCCGAGGGGAATGCCCTCGCCTTCGCCGTCCTCCGGAAGCCCGGTCGGCGCCTCGGGCTCCTGCGCCTCGGCGCTCACACCGCCACCCCCGCGTCCTGCAGCCAGAGCGCGATCTCGTCGGGTGGGTTCTCGCCGAACTCGGCGCGGGCGGCGAGCCGCAGGAGGTCCGCGTCGTCGTCGGTCAGCTCGTCGCGGCGAAACGCGATGTACGTGGCCACCGCGGCGGCCATCTGCACGCTCGCGCCGGGCATCGATCCCTGCACGCGTTCGGCGGTCTCGAAGAACTCCCGGTCGCGTCCTTCGAGTGAGGTGACCGGTTCGTCGCTGTCTTCGTAGGCGAGCAGGAAATCGGTCACGAGGTCGTCGTCGCCGTCGGGGTCGCAGATCGCGGCGGCGCGGCGCACGACCTCGGCGACGGATGGTGTCTCGGCATGGGATCCGGGTCGCATGGCGCCTCGGATACCCGGTCGCCGAGCCATACACTCGACGCGCGCATGGCCCTTGTAAACGTTGAGCGCGCGCCTGCAGCAGCGTTGGTCGTGACGTTCCTCAGCGACTACGGCCTCGACGACGACTTCGTCGGCGTCTGCCACGGAGTGATCGCGCGGATCGCTCCGGAGGTGCGGGTCATCGACGTCACGCACGGGATCGCGCGCCAGGACGTGCGGGCGGGCGCGCTCGTGCTGCGCCGGGCGCTCGCGTACCTGCCGGCCGGCGTGCACCTGGCCGTCGTCGATCCGGGGGTCGGCTCGGCGCGGCGCGCGGTGGCGCTGCGCTGTCGGGCCGCGGACCGCCTGCTCGTCGGGCCCGACAACGGGCTGCTCTGGCCGGCCGCGCAGCGGTTCGGTGGTGTCGCCGAGGCGGTCGACGTCGGTGCCTCGCCGCTGCGTCTCGAGCCCGTGTCGGCGTCGTTTCACGGCCGCGACATCTTCGCGCCGGTGGCGGCGCACCTCGCGGCCGGCACGCCGTTGGCCGCGGTCGGGGCGCCGCTCGATCCGGCGGCGCTCGTGACGCTGGAACTGCCGTGCGCGCGCGTCACCGACGACGGCGTCGTCTGCCACGTGCTGCAAGCCGACGGGTACGGCAACGTGGAGCTCGACGTCGCGGCCGACGATCTCGCGGCTGCCGGGCTGCGGCTTGGCGAGGCGATCACCGTCCACCGCCGCGCCGCGCGCTACGCGACGACGTTCGCCGATGTCGGTCCGGGCGAGCTGCTGCTCTACGAGGACGGCTACCGCTGCATGTCGCTCGCCGTCAACCGCGGTTCGGCGCTCGCCGCGCTCGCTCTCGCGCGCGACGACGAGATCCTGATCGCGCCGGGCCCGCCGTCGTGAGCGCGCGACTCGGGCGCCCGCGGCTGC
The DNA here is from genome assembly GCA_035942495.1 of Solirubrobacteraceae bacterium. Classification (GTDB taxonomy): domain Bacteria; phylum Actinomycetota; class Thermoleophilia; order Solirubrobacterales; family Solirubrobacteraceae; genus CADCVQ01. The sequence goes on along the minus strand of DASZDB010000004.1, from coordinate 5,799 downwards.
ACCACCGCGTGATCGAGTCGACGAGCGTCGTCGCGCGCGAGCTGGCGGCCGCGGGCGCGCCGCACGGGACACTCGTCACGGCCCGCGTGCAGCGCGCGGGCCGCGGGCGTCAGGGCCGGACGTGGAGCGCTCCCGCGGGCCGCGCGCTGCTCATGTCGCTCGTCCTGCGCGAGTGGCCCCCGCTCGTGCCGATCATCGGCGCGCTCGCCGTCGCCGACGTCGTGGGTCCGGCGGCGAGGATCAAGTGGCCCAACGACGTCCTGCTCGACGGCCGCAAGCTCGCCGGCGTGCTCGGCGAGGGCCGCATCCAGGAGGGCTGGGCGGTGCTCGGCATCGGCCTCAACGTCGCGGTCCGCGTCGAGGACCTGCCGGCCGAGCTGCACGACCGGGCGGCGACGCTCGGTCTCGAGCCGGGCGCGATCGAGCCGACGCTGGAGGCGCTGCTGCGCGCGCTGGAGCATCGCCTGGCCCAGCCGACGAGCGAGGTGCTCGACGAGCTGCGCGCGCGCGACGCCCTGCTGGGCCGGCGGGTGCGCTGGGCGAACGGCGAGGGAATCGCCTGCGGGATCGACGACTCGGGCCGGCTGCTCGTCGACGCGGGCGGCGACCATCCGGCCGCCCTCGAGGCCGGAGAGGTGCACCTGCTGGCCGGCGCGTAGCGTGAGGTCACGCCGCCATTCCAAAGGCGTTGGCTTCGCTCATGTCAGTCCGGCGGTTTGTAGGACTGCTCCTGCGACGCCGCAGCCGAGGACGACGTAGAGCACGATGAGTTTGCCGTGCCAGCGGTTGAGGACAAGAAACGCCGCGAGCGCGAGCACTGCGGTCGGTGCGTCGACGATGCTCGCGTCGATGATGTCGATCGTGACCGCGGCGATGAGCCCGATCACAGCTGCCGCGACGCCGAGCAGAAGAGGTCGCACGCGCGGGTTGTCTGCTGTGGCGACAAGCCAGCGATGCAAGAAGATCGGCAGGACGAACGCGGGCAGAAAGATCGCGAACGTCATCACGAGTGCGCCCGGCAGACCGGCGGCCATGTAGCCGATGAACGTCGAGAAGATGATCAGCGGCGCCGGTAGAACCCCACCCATCGCCAGCCCGTCGACGAACTGATCCTCGCTGAGCCAGTGCTTGCCTTCGACGGCGACATCATGCAGGTATGGGATGGCGGTGAACGCGCCGCCGAACGTGACGAGCCCCGCCTTCAGGCCCTCCCAGAAGACTTCACCGAGCAGTCCGAGTGTGATCGCGCCCGCCAGCGCCGCGACGAGCGCCAGCGGTGCAAGGTCAAATGAGCGCGCGCGGTCCGTCCAGCGCCCAGCGCTGGTCCACAACTCATAGGCGAGGCCGGCAGCGAGCAGGACCAGGAAGAAGCTCGCGGAGGCAAACAACGTCAGCGCGAACGCGGCGACGGCGATCAGCGCCAACGGTGCGTCGGAGATGAAGGAGCGGCTCAAGCGCACCAGGGCGCGTGCGATCAGCGCGACGACGGCTGCCTTGAGCCCGTAGAACAGCTCATCGAGGTGTGCGGCCAGATCAGCTTCGACGTACAGCGCCGAGAGCGCGAGCATCAGAAGGAAGCCCGGCAGCATGAAGCCAAGGCCGGCGAAGAACGCTCCGCGCCGGCCGCCTCTGATCTGACCGAAGTAGACACACAACTCGTGCGCCTCAGGGCCTGGAAGCACCTGGTAGACGGCGAGCGTCTTCTTGAATGTCTCCTCGTCGACCCAGCCCTCGTCGTCGACGCACTCGCGCTTGATCATCGCGATCTGTGCTGCCGGACCACCCCACGCCAGCGCGCCGAACTTCAAGAAGCGAACAAAGATCGGGCCACCCGCCTCGAACGCCGCCCCATCCGCCTCGCGCTCCCGCGCATGATCATCCTCAGCCATGAGCGCTGCAGTCTCCCGAACTGGCGGAGAGCAGCCTCGCCCGACCTGATCACACGGGCGACGTCGCCAGTAGCGTGCACGCGCAAGCCGACCACGGCCGCGCTTTACGATCTGTCCATGCCCCGTCGACCACTCGCCCTGCTGGCGCTCGCCCTCATCGGCGCCTGCGCCGCCGTGGCGGTGTGGTTCGCCGCCCTCGGCGTGCCGCGCGGCCGCGCGCTCGACACGAGCGCGATGCTGACGTTCGGCGGGGTCGCCACCGCACCCCTGGAGCCGTCGATCATGGGCGTGGCGCACCTCGCCGATCCGGCGCCGTTCGTGATCGGCGGGATCCTGCTCGCCACGGTCGCGCTGCTGCGCCGGCGCTACCTCATGGCCGCGCTCGTGCCGGTGATCCTCGTCGGCGCGAACGCCACGACGCAGGTGCTGCAGACGGCGCTGGCCGACGTGCGGCTGATCGAGCTCTACGGCGTCGGCACCGTCTATCCGGGCTCATGGCCCAGCGGGCACGCGACCGCGGCGATGTCGCTCGCGCTATGCCTCGTGCTCGTGGTCGGGCCGCAGGTTCGCGCGCTCGCAGCCGTGGCCGGGGCGGCCTTTGCGATCGCCGTCGGCTACGCGCTCGTCGCGCTCGGCTGGCACCTGCCCAGCGACATCGTCGGCGGCTATCTCATCGCGGCGACGTTCACGCTGCTCGGGGCGGCCGCGCTCGCGCGGCTCGAGGCCGACCGACCCGAACGCGCGCGTGGTGCTCCTGCAGCGGCGCTCGTGCCGATGCGTGCGCTGGCCGCGGGCACCGCCGCCGTGCTGGCGCTCGGGGCGACCGTGGTGCTCGTGGAGGCCCCCGGCATGACGCTCGACGCGCTCGAGCACCCGACGGCGATCGCCGCCGGTGTGGCAATCGCCGCCCTCGGCCTCACGCTGACGTCCGGGCTCGCGCTCGCCCTGCGCCGCTGAACGAGGCAACGTCAGGCGGCGGACTCGACACCGGGGTCGAGCGGACCCTGCTGCGGCGTCTCCTCGGCCGGCGCGGCGGGCTTCTTCTTGGCGGGAGCGCGGCGGCGCACGGCCTTCGCGGGCGCCGGCGACTCGTCGTCGGCGGGCGGCGAAGCGGGCTCGGCGGCGACCGGCTGCTTCTTCGCGGCAGCGCGGCGTCGCGTCGGCTTCGGCTTCGGCTTCGCCTTGCCGGCAGCGTCCTCCGCGGCCGCAGGCCTGACCTCCTCGTCCCTCGGAGCGCGTGCGGCCGCCAGCGCGGCCGCCGCGTCGGCGATCGCGGAGACCGCCGCGGCGTCGTCGACCGGCGGCTCGGGACGCCGCCGGGCGCGCGCCCGGCGCGGCGACGCCTGCTGCGACGACGGCTCCTGTGCCGCCTGCTCCGCGCTCTGGCCGCCATCGTCCTCGGACGCACTGCCGTTGCGAGTCGCGCTGTCGTCCGCGGGCGGCTCGTTCGCGAGCTGTGCGCGATCGGGATCGACGTTGCGCGCGCGGCCGTTGCGCGAGCGCCGCGAGCGTCGCCGGGACGAACTCGACCGCCCGTCGCCGCCGCCGCCGTCGGAGACGACGGCCTCGTCGACCGCGCCGTTCTGGACCGCCGTGAGGTTGACGGCGGTGGCCTCCGAACCGCCCTCGCCGGCGCCCTTCTTGCGCCGGCGGCGGTTGCCGCGCCGCCCACGAGCCTTCGGGAAGTTGCGCAGCAGCTCGCGCGACAGGGCGCTCGGCTTGCGCGCCAGGCGGGTGCGCGCGCCGCGCAGGATCTCCTCGCCCTCGGGCGAATGCGCGATCGCGGCCGCGAGGATCGCGGCCGATAGGCGGCGGTCCTGCTTGCGCGCGGCATGCACGAGCCGGCGGGCGTTGCGGGCGTGGGCCGCCCCCGAGGAGTTCACAAGAAGTCCTAGGAGCCGCTTCGTCTCCGGCCAGCGCTGCACCGCGTACTCCTCGTGGATCTCGCGCGTGTAGGAGGCCAGCCGCCAGATCCAGGCGTTGGCCTGGTCGCGCCGCCCGATGCGCTTCTCGGCCAGCGCGAGCAGCATGACCTTCGTCCCCTCGCGGCGCTCCTCGCGCGTCCAAGTGCCGATGACGTCGATTGCGGTGTCGAACGCCTCGGCGTCGCGCAGGGCGGCGATCTCCTGCAGCGCGCGGATGCGCAGCTGCGGGTTCTTGTTGCGCTGCACGGCCGTCAGCAGAAACGCGCGCTTGAACTCGCCGCCGCGGTCGAAGTGCAGCATCGCGCGGGCCCGACGCCACCCGCTCGGCGCGACGCGCGCGCCGGCGAGGGCGGCCCACTGGATCTGCTCGCCGTAGGGCAGGTGCTCGACGGCGATGCGCCACAGCTCGCGCTCGAAGACGTCGATCCGGCGATCCTCGTCGGCGGTCACCGGCAGCACGCGGCGCTCGACGCGCACCCGGCGCCCGCGCCCGCGGCGCACCGGCCCGACGACGATCGCGCCGCCGCGGTAGACGTCGCGGTCCAGCAGCGAGTGCAGCGTGACGACGGGGTCGTCGTTCTTCGTGTCGGGGGCGACGAAGTCGACGACGAGCCCCGCCTCCTTGCCCGGATGGCGGCGCGTCACGCGGCCGACGCGCTGCTGGTAGATCCGCTTGGAGGCCGTCGGCGCAAGGTGCATGCAGACCGTCGCGCGCGGTGAGTTCCAGCCCTCGGCGAGCAGCTGCGCGTTGACGAGCACGTCGATGTCGCCGCGCTCGTAGCTGGCGAGGATCTCGGCGAGCTCGCGCTTCTTCGTCTCACCTGAGACGGCCATTGCCTTCATGCCCTGCTCGCGGAACGCCGCGGCGACGTTGTAGGCGTGGCGCACGCCCGCGGCGTAGACGACGCCCGGCACGCCGTTGAAGCGCACCTTGTAGAGGTCGGCGACCGCGTAGTTGAACGGCGCCTGGTCGAGCAGCTCCGCCAGCATCTCCTGGTCGAACTCGACGTCGACCTCGCCGCGGCGCAGCGGCACCTTGGCGATCGTCCGCACACCCGGGCCCGGCGGGATGCGCACGCAGCGCGGCGGCGAGATGACGCCGCGGCGCGCGGCCTGCGCGAGGTCGAAGCGCGAGGTCTGCGTCGGAAAGAGGTCGGTGACGTGGCGGGCGATCAGTGCGCCCGTCGCGGTCATGCCGATGAAGACCGGCCCGGTCCACTCGCGGATCGCGGCGCTCGTCTTCTCGCCCAGCGCGGTGTGCGCCTCGTCGCAGATGACGATCGAGTAGGCCGACGAGATGTTGCCCGCGTTGCGCACGAACCACTGGTACGTCTCGACGGTGACGGGGCCGTTGGCGGCGTCCTGGCCCTTGAGCAGGGCCGGCGTGACGCGCTTGGCGTAGCCGCGGTCCTTCAGCTCGCCGTGGAACTGGTCGACGAGGTTGCGGCGGTGCGTGAGGATCAGGATGCCGCCGGTGCGCGACGCGTCGACGAAGCCCATCGCCGCGACGGTCTTGCCGGCGCCGGTGGCGTGCTCGAACCAGAAGCGCTTGTGCGCGTTGGGGTCGTCGGGCGCCTCCTCGAGCTGGTCCTCGTCGAGGGCACCCTCCGGCGCGTCGTCGTCGTCGGCCTCGGGCTCCTCCTCGTCCTCGTCGTCGTCGCCGATGTCGATCTCGATGTCGAGCGGGGAGAGGTCCTCGGGCTCGTCGTCTTCGTCGTCGTCGTCGTCGTCGGGCTCGTCGTCGAGGTCGGCCGCGCTGGCCGGCACGGCGAAGTCGCTGTCGGCGGGCTCGTCGTCGTCGACCGCGAGCACGGGGGCGGCGGCCGGCGCCGGGGTGTGGTCGCCGTTGCGCTGCGCCTCGGCGAGCAGCGCGGTCAGCGTGCCTGACAGCGCATCGACCTGATGGGGGTTCAGCGACGTGCCGTCGGCGAGCTTGGGCTCGTCGTCGGAGAGGACCCGCTCGAGGCCGAGCATGAGCGAGTAGC
>DASZDB010000003.1:0-4389 GCA_035942495.1 Solirubrobacteraceae bacterium | reverse complement strand
CGTCGGCGCCGGTGGCGGCGGTGGCGGTGGCGGCGGTGGCGGTGGCGGCGGTGGCGGTGGCGGCGGTGGTGGCAGTGGTGGCGTGACGCCGCCGAGCGCCGCGACCTTCAACGTGTAGCTGCCGCCGCCGTTGGCGGAGATGATCCGCCAGCGATACGTGCCGGGGCCGGCGTCGTAGGCGATGTTCTCTGTCGAGGTGGCGTTCATGGAACGTGCGACTTCGGTGTAGCCGCCCGCCGAGTTGCGCTTCTTGAGGTACAGGTTGAAGTTCGATCCGGTGCCGGTCAGGCAGCCGTGAAGGGCTTGGGTCGTGGTGACGCTGACGTCATGTTGCGTTCCGGCACCCGTGCCGGACAGCGTCCCCGTGAACGTCTCGCCGCCATCGCACGACGTCGGCGTCGGCGCCGGTGGTGGCGGTGGCGGTGGCGGCGGTGGCGGCGGTGGCGGCGCGTCGGCGAGCGGCGAGAACAGAAGCCTGTTCGGCGAGCCCAGTCCGGGCCCTACGACCTTGCTGACGGTGGCGCTGTCGGCGATCGCGCTGTTGACGGCTGCAGGCGATGCCGCCGGCGCGCCCTGCAGATACAGCGCCGCGACGCCCGCGACGTGCGGCGCGGCCATCGACGTGCCACTGAGCGTGCTTGTAGCGGTATCGGTCGAGTGCCAAGCCGACCTGATGCTCGAGCCCGGAGCGAACAGGTCGAGGCACGAGCCGTAGTTCGAGAACGACGACCGTGCGTCGGTGGACGTGGTGGAACCGACCGTGAGGGCCTCGCTCGTGCGTCCAGGTGACTCGTTGCACGCGTTCGTGTTGTCGTTGCCGGCGGCGATCGCGTAGGTGACGCCGTCCGCGATCGAGTTGCGCACGGCCTGGTCGAGGGACGACGACGGATCGCCGCCGAGGCTCATGTTCGCGACGGCCGGTGCGCCCGCGGCGTGGGCGCCCGTCACCCAGTCGATGCCGGCGATCACGCCCGACGTGGTGCCGTTGCCGTCGCAGTCGAGCACACGCACCGCGACCAGGCTGACGGCCTTGGCGACGCCGTACGTGGTGCCTCCGACGGTGCCTGCGACATGAGTGCCATGGCCGTCACAGTCATCGGCCGGCCCTCCATCGACCGCATCGAAGCCCGAGCGAGCCCGACCGCCGAACTCCGCGTGCGTCGTACGCATGCCGGTGTCGATGACGTAGGCGGTGACACCCGACCCGGTCGCGGTGTAGTCGTAGGTGCCGCTCAGGGGCAGGTTCGCCTGGTCGATCCGGTCCAGGCCCCAGGGCGCCGACGCCTGCGCGGCGTCCAGCGAGATCGTCGCATCGGGTTCGACATAGGCCACGTCAGGGTCGCTGCGCACTTCGGTCAGCGCGTCATCGGGAAGCGTCGCCGTGAAGCCATTGAGGGCCCGGCGGTACTGGCGCTTGATGCGACCACCGCGGCCACGCGCCTTGCGCTCCACGCGGTCGGCGGCAGCGGCGCCCTTGCCGTTCTTGAGGACGACGATGTACTGATCGGCGATCGCAGTGGCTTTGCCGGCGTCGCGCACCGGTGCGGGCGAGGCCTGCGCAGCCGCGCTTGCGGGGGCAGTCGAGAGCGCCAGCGCCGCGACCGTCATCGCCAGTGCGCCTCGTGCGTTCGAAGAAGACATCGTTCCTTCCACTGCAGTCGCCTGCTGCCGCTTCGGGCAGCCTACATACGGCTTCGGCCTTTGACCACGACGACGGCAGCGCAGCGCGCCGCACTACGACATCGGTCCGCAGATTCGGGCGCGATTGGCGTGCACGCACCCCCGTGCCGGGCGGCGGGGCGCGATGGACATCAACGGCATGCTCGCTGGGTGTGCCGACGGAGGCGGCCGCTCGCACGTACCGAACACAACCGAACGCGCGGGTACGCTGCGCGCGTCGCATCATGGGACACCGAAACAGTGATGAGCGATGGCGTGCGAGGCGTCTGCGGATAGCGGTGGCTGCGGCCGTCGTCTCGGTCATCGCGTCGCTTGGGAACGTGTCGGGGGCAGGTGCCGCCGACGATCTGCTTCTCACGGCGCCCGTGACAGGGACGCAGAGCGAGGTTTCGTTCGACAACTCGGCCTACACGACCGAGCCCGGCGAGATCACCGACTGCCCTCCCGGCACCACCGGCGGAAGAAGCGGCTGGGCGCGCTTCGATGCCTCGCTCAGCGGCACGCTGAACATCAGCGTGACCTCGGGCTATGACGCGATTCTCCATGTCTACACGGCCGCGCCGGCTCCACGGCCATCGATCGCCGCTCTACAGGATGCGGGCTGTGCTGACGCCGACCACGCGGTCGGCGGCGGAGCGGAAGCGCGCTCCGTGGCAGTGGCGGCCGGCCACTCGGTGTTCGTGCAGACGCTTGGCGTCTGCCCCGCCCCCTGCGATGCGCCTGGTGCGCAAACCGCGACCGGTGCGACGACCGTCCGAGCGACGTTCGTGGCAGACGACGCCGACGGCGACGGTGTGCCCGATACGGTGGACGCCTGTCCCGCGACGCCCGGAGAGCAGGCCGACGGCTGTCCCGCGCCGCCGCCTGCTGACGGCGACAAGGACGGTCTGCCCGATGCGAGAGACGCCTGCATCGCGGTCGCCGGCAATCTCGCCGACGGCTGCCCGGGGCCCCTCGGGGGCAACATCCGCGGCCGCTGGGAGGTCAATCAGCTGCAGACGAGGCTCCTGTCGCTGGTTGTAGAGGCACCGCTGGGCTCGCGCATCAACCTGCGCTGCTCCGCGCGCGCCGGCGTCTGCCCGTTTGAACGCCGTGTGATCGCCAAGAGCACGCGGCGGTTCACTCAGCTGGCGCGCTACTGGGGGACCCGCCGAGTCCTGCCGAGCAACGTGCACATCTTCGTGCGGGTCACTCAGGCCCGGCGGATCGGCATCTATCAGCACCTCGTGACGCGCCGCGGTCAACGGCTGCCGAGGGTGACGCGGGCGTGCATCTATCCGGGCGCCAAGATCCGGCCCTGCCGCTGACGATCAGGGAAAGAGCGCCGCCAACGAGCTGTGGGCGGCGCGCAGCTCGTCGAGCGTCACGCGAATCGGCGCGGCGGGGCCGGTGACGTCCAGGCCGCCGCCGCCTACGGAGCCGATGATGGCGACCGCGACGTGCTCGGCCAGGCGCCGCAGAGCTTCCTCAGAACCGGACACGACGAAGCCCCGGCCGGGCGACTCGCCGAAGAGGATCACGTCGAGCGCACCCCCCGCGTGCGCCGCGTCGGCGTCGTCGCAGAGAGCCGTGAGGTCGAGCGTCGCCCCGAGCCCGCCCGCCAGGCACGACTCGGCCACGGCGACCAGCAGCCCGCCCTCCGCGATGTCGTGCGCACTCGACAGCGAGCCGTCGCGGACGAAGTCGCGGATCGCCTCCTGTGCGACCCGCACGACGCCCACGTCCACCGCCGGCAGCCCGTCTGGCAGCGCCTCGCCGCGCAGCTTCGCGAGCTCCGATGCGCCCAGGGCGGGCACGAACGGTCCCGCCAGCGCCACCACGTCGCCCTCGCGGACAAAGCCCGAGCGGCCGGCGAGCGCCACGTCGGGCAGCTCGCCGACGATCCCGACGACCGGGGTCGGGTAGATCGCCCCGCCGCCGCTCTCGTTGTACAACGAGACGTTGCCGCCGACGACCGGCAGGTCCAGCGCCCGGCAGGCGTCGCCCAGGCCGCGAATCGCCTCGGTCAGCTGCCAGGCGATGTGCGGCTTCTCGGGATTGCCGAAGTTCAGGCAGTTCGTCAGGCCCAGCGGCTCCGCGCCGACGCATGCGAGGTTCGCCGTGCACTCCAGCACCGCCTCGACGGTCCCGGCGTATGGATCGCAGGCGACCCGGCGGCCGGAGCCGTCGATCGAGATCGCGATCCCGCCCGGCGCGACCGGCAGCGCCAGGACCGCGGCGTCGGCCTGCTCGGGCCGCCGCACCGTGCGCGACTGCACGAGCCAGTCGTACTGCTGAAACAGCGGCAGGCGCGAGGCGATGTTCGGCGAGGCGAGCAGCGCGAGCAGCGTCACCCCCGGATCGCGGTAACTTGCGCCAGAGGCCAGCACGGCGGAGGGCGCGGGGTACAGCCCCGCCGACGGCTGCTCCACGGTCAGGTCGTAGAGCGGGCAGTTGTCGACCAGCGCGGGCACCGGCATGTCGGCGACCATCTCCTCGCCGACGAAGACGCGCAGCGCCCGCGTATCGGTCACCGAGCCGATCGCGGTCCCGCCGACCTCCCACTTCTCGCAGATCGCCAGCACGGCCTCGAGATCCGAAGGCTCGACGACGCACAGCATCCGCTCCTGCGACTCGGAGATCATGATCTCCCACGGCTCCATGCCCTGCTCGCGCAGCGGCACGAGCGAGACGTCGATGTCCAGCCCGACCTCGCCCTTGGAGGCCATC
>DASZDB010000002.1:0-2914 GCA_035942495.1 Solirubrobacteraceae bacterium | reverse complement strand
GGCGAGGACCGCATCGGCGCGGCCTTCGCGCTGCGCTCCGGGCGCGCGGCGCTCATGCCGTACCTGATGGGCGGCTTTCCCGACATGGCGACCTCGCGCGCGATCGGCGAGGCCTACGCCGAGAACGGCGCCGACCTGATCGAGCTCGGCGTGCCCTACTCCGACCCGCTCGCCGACGGGCCGACGATCCACGCCGCCGGCACCACGGCCCTGCGCGCCGGCGCGACGATCAGCGGCGTGCTGGAGGTCGGCGAGGCGCTCGCGCGGCGCGTCCCGATCGTGCTCATGTGCTACGTCAACCTCGTGCTCGCCCCCGGTGCGGACGCGTTCGTCACGCGCTTGGCCGAGGCGGGCGTCAGCGGCCTCATCGTGCCGGACCTGCCGATGGGCGAGGAGCCGGCCGTGACCGACGCCTGCGCCGAGCACGGCGTCGCGCTCGTGCCGCTCGTGGCGCCGACGACGACGCACGAGCGCCTCGCGTTGATCGGCGCTCAGGCGAAAGGCTTCATCTACACGGTGTCCGTGACGGGCACTACCGGGGAGCGGGGGGAAAGCCGCGAGCGGGCCTTCGGCGAGCTCGTCGGGCGTGTGAAGGAGCACACCGCGGTGCCCGTGGCGCTCGGTTTCGGCATCGCGACGCCGGCGCACGCGGCCGAGGCGGCCCGCGCCGGCGCCGACGGCGTCATCGTCGGCACGCGGCTCGTGCGGGCAGCGGCAGAGGCCGACGACCCCGTCGCGGCCACCGGGGAGCTCGTAGCGAAGCTCGCCGCCGGGCTCATCCGTTAGTCTGGCGCCGCAATGGGTCTCGTCATCGCCACCACCGTCGGTCTCTGCGCCTGGGTCGTCCTGTGGGCGATCGGCTGGACGGCAATGGACGCCTTCCTGGTCACCAGCGTGATCATCACCCTCGGCGCCACAGCCCGGCTTCTCCGCCCGTACCTGCCCGGCCGTCGTCCCCAGACGGACCTCTAGGGCGGCCCATGCCCCGCGGGCTCCGGGCGGCCATCGCCTGCGTCCTCGGCGTCATCGTGCTCGGTGCCGGCATGGCCGGCTGCGGCGGCGACGACCAGCGCGACACCGTCGAGAGCGGCCCGGACACCCTCACGATCTACTCGAGCCTGCCGCTGCAGGGGCCCGACCGGGAGCGAGCCCGCGACATGGTCAACGCGATCAAGCTCGCGCTGCAGGAGGCGCGCGGCAAGGTCGGCCCGTTCACGATCACCTACGTGTCTCTGGACGCGGCGAAGCCCGGGGCGAAGACCTGGACGGGCGACAAGGTGCTCGACAACGCCCGCCAGGCGGTGCGTGACCTCAACGCGATCGCCTACATCGGCGAACGCGATTCGGCCGCCACCGCGCTGTCGGTGCCGCTGACCAACGAGGGCCACATCCTTCAGGTCAGCCCCTCGAGCACCTACGACGGGCTCACCCGCGCCAGCCGGCGCCAAGGCGAACCGGAGCGCTTCTATCCGTCCGGCGAGCGCACCTTCGCCCGCGTCGTGCCGGCCGACCACGTGCAGGCCTCGGCGCTGATCGGCTACATGAAGGTGCTCGGCGCCCGGACCCTGGCGCTGCTCGCCGACCGCGAGATCTACGGCGGCGGAATTGCGGACGAGGTCGCGAAGGCCGCCGAGCGCCAAGGCATCACCGTGTACGACCGCGGGCACGTCGATGCGCTGAAGGACGACCTGTCGGGACCGGCACGCAGCGTCGCCGAGACCGGCGCCGACGCGTTTCTCTTCGCCGGCACGACCGACACGGGCGCGGCCGCGATTTTCAAGGCGGTCGCGGCCGCCGCGCCGGACATGCGCCTGTTCGGGCCCGCCGCCGTCGCCGACCAGGCGTTCGCCGATGCGCTGCCCGCGGCCGTCCAGCGCCGGATGCACGTGACGACGCCCGCGCTGCCGCCGCGCCTGCTGCCACCGGCGGCGCGCACGTTCCGCGACCGCTACCGAACGACGTTCGGCCGCTCACCCGCTCCCGAGGCGCTGCAGGCCTACGAGGCCGCCAGCGCCGTGCTGCACGCGATCAGAACCGCGGGCGAGAAGGGCAACAACCGCAGCGCCGTCACCGACGCGTTCTTCTCGATCCGCGACCGCGAATCGGTGCTCGGCCGCTACTCGATCGACCGTTTCGGCGACACCAGCCTGTCGCGATACGCCGGAAACCGTCTCAGCGGCTCGCAGTTCGTGCTGGACAAGCTGCTCGAGGTCCGCCGCTGACAGCGCCGACGCGCGTGGACGCCTGCAACCAACCGCACAACTCGCGGCGTGAACACGTGTACGATCCGCGCGCTCTCAGATTCAGACTTCCCGAGGAGGGACCCATCTTGCGCTTCAAAGGAGCGACCGCAGTCTGGTTGCTGATACCCGCACTGGCCATGGGTGTGGCGGCATGCGGCGATGACGAGGACGAAGGCGGCGGCGGCACCGGCGGCACCGTCAGCGGAACCACGCTGACGATCTACTCCTCGCTGCCCCTGCAGGGCACGTCGCGTGGACAGTCAGAGGCCGTGATCAACGGTGAGCGGCTCGCTCTCGAGGAGGTCAACAACAAGGTCGGCAACTTCAACATCAAGTACGTCTCGCTCGACGACTCCACCGCCCAGAACCCGGGCACGGCTGACGAGGGCAAGACCGCGCAGAACGCCCGCCAGGCGATCCGCGACAAGTCGACGATCTTCTACCTCGGCGAGTTCAACTCCGGCGGCACGAAGGTCTCGCTGCCGATCCTCAACAAGGCCGGCATCCCGCAGATCAGCCCGTCGAACACGTACATCGGCCTGACCACGGACGAGCCCGGCTCCGAGCCCGGCGAGCCCGACAAGTACTACCCGACCGGCAACCGCACGTACGCCCGCGTCGTGCCGCGCGACAAGATCCAGGGCGCCGCGCTCGTCACGGTCATGCAGGAG
>DASZDB010000001.1:0-13584 GCA_035942495.1 Solirubrobacteraceae bacterium | reverse complement strand
GGCTGGGCTCGTGCGGCGCGCGGGGACGCAGCCGGACGCGTCGTGGTGGCGGGCGACACCGCCCCGTCCAGCGCGTCGGCGGCCCGCCGCAGCCGGGCGAACTCATCGGCCGCGGGCTTCAGCGCGGCCATCCGATCGTCGCGCTCGCGCCGGATGTCGTGCAACAGATCTGACACCGCGCCAGCATAGTCCTCTTCCGGGAGATTGTGTGAAGCCGCACGTAAACCCCGGGCGTCCGCCCGGTTTCCGGTGTCTTCAGCCTGCGCCGGGGTGCGTGTGGTTGCCGAGCAGGACGGCGAGCAGCCCGAGCGCGACGAGCATCGACCCGATGCGGACGCAGTTCGCGCCGTCCAGCCAGTGCAGGCGCGCGGCCACCCGACCGTCCGGGTGCACCATCGCCACGATCAGCCCCGCCAGCAGAAGCTCGTTCAGCGTCGCGGTGATGTCGGTGATCGCCAGCGGCTCAGGTCGTCCGGCCCACGGGCCGATCGGCAGCCCGACGGTGCGCGTCACAAGCCAGAGGCCGACGACCGCGAGGCTCACGACCGCGGCCGGCATGAACCAGCGACGGTCGTCCGGGCGGCGGTAGACGAGCCAGGCCCAGAACACCTGCGCGTAGGCCAGGACGCCGAAGAACGCACCGAAGAGCCAGTAGTGCGGCGCGTGATCGACGAGCGCCTTCGCGTGGATGAGCCCGGCCGTGGCGGCGAGGATCACGAGCAGCATCGTGCGCTCTGAGCGCTCGGGGCGCTCCGTGGCTGCGACGCCCGCCGGTGCGCGGGCGGGCGCCTCCTCGGCCGTGAGTTCGCCGTGCATGTCGCCGGACATGTACGCAAGATAGGTCGGCGCGGGCGCGCATGGCGCCGGGTTGGCACGCGCACGGTCGGCGCCGCCCGCGGCCAGGCGACGTAATGGGCGCCCGCGCTGCGACGCAAACCGGCCTGTGACCGTCCGCCGGCTGATCATCTCCGACCTGCACTTCGGGTCCGGCGACGACCTGCTCACCGCCCCGGAAGCGCTCGAGCGGATCGAGCCTGAGCTCGCCTGGGCCGACGAGCTCGTCATCAACGGCGACCTGTTCGAGCTCGTGTTCGCCTCCGTCGCCCAGGCAGTCCACGCCGCGCGGCCGTTCCTCGCGCTCGCCGACCGCCACGTACGGCGCCTGCACTACATCCCCGGCAACCACGACCACCACCTCGTTTCGCTCGCACGCGACGAGCGCCGGCTGGACGACCTGCTCGGCGTCCGCACGCCCGACGCGGCGGCGGCGGGGGTGCCTCCCGCCGCCCGGCTCCTGCGCACGCTGTGTCCCACGACCGACGTCGTCACCGCCTACCCCGCCTGCGAGCTGGACGGGATGCTCTTCACACACGGCCACTACATCGACGCGCACGCGCGCTCGTCGGACCGCAGGCTCATGGACAGCCTCGCATGGCAGCTGACCGGCGCGACCCGCCCGCAGCGCCTGACGGTCGCGGACTACGAGGCGCTGGTGACGCCCCTCTACGAGCTCATGTACGAGATCGCGAACCTGCCTTTGGGGCAGCGCGCGCAGCAGCGCTTCGAGCGCTGGCTCAACGGCGCGGCGACGATCGCGCACGCGCCGCGGCACGCGTCGCAGCGCCTGGCGGCCCTCATGCACCTCTCCGGGCACGATGGCGTCGAGCGCCTGCTGCGCGCGCACGACGCCCCGACAGCGCGCGTGCTCGACGCGATGCAGGCCGTATGCGACGACCTCGACGTCGGCCTTCGGCCGATCGTCTTCGGCCACACGCACGTCGCGCTCGGCGGCGTCTGCACGGCGGACGGCCGCCACCGGCTGTTCAACTCCGGGTGCTGGGTCTGGGATCGGCGAGGGCGCGAGCGCTCCGATCACGGCTGGCCGCGCCGGGCCGGCCACGTCCTGCGCGCGAGCCGCGGCGCGCTCGAGCTGCGCGGGCTGCTGGACGACTGCGACGAGCACGATCTCGCGCGGATGCTGGAGAGCCCAGCGCGCGGCGCGGCGGCGGCCTGAGCGAGCGCCGCCGGGTAGGGAGATGAGCGTCCGGCCACCCGGGCACCTTCCCGCGCAACCCGAGGTAAGAAGCGCCGCTTCGCCCGACGCTCACCGGCGCATGGACACAATCAGGTGGCAGGCGGCCGCACGCTCGGCCGCCGGCGGGGAAGGACGTACATGAGCGTCGCACACGTCGCGCAGGTCACGCCGCTGCACGTTGACGGCCGTCTCGAACGCGGCGCCGAACACCCAGGCATCGACCGGCCGCGCGCCGAGCGGGCGGTCCACGATCTGCTCGTCGCGTTCGGTCGCGACGTCGGCGAGGAGGGTCTGCGCGACACGCCGCGCCGCGTGGCGGCGGCGTTCGATGAGCTGCTGACGCACGAGCCGGTCTCTCTGACGACGTTTCCCAACGAGGCCGGCTACGACGAGCTCGTCGTCGTCAAGGCGATCCCGTTTCACTCGCTGTGCATGCACCACCTGCTGCCGTTCCACGGCGTCGCGCACGTGGCCTACCTGCCGGGCGTGCGGATCATCGGCCTCTCCAAGCTCGCGCGCGTCGTCGAGGTGTTCGCGCGCGACCTGCAGCTGCAGGAGCGCCTCACGATGCAGGTCGCCGACTGCCTGGAGAGCCACCTGCAGCCCAAGGGCGTCGGTGTCGTGGTCGAGGCCGAGCACATGTGCATGTCGCTGCGGGGGGTGCAGAAGGTCGGGGCGCGCACGACGACGTCGACGCTGCGCGGACTGCTGCGCGACGATGCCCGCACCCGCGGCGAGTTCCTCTCCCTCGTGAAGAGCTGACGCGCGCGGGTTTCCTTGTCCACGAGGGCGTAAGAACGGACGCCGCGGCGACACCAACCCCCTGATGAAGCCGATCCGAACAGAGCCGGCCGCGCGCCGCGAGGCGCTCGACGACTGGCGCCGGCGGCGGCTGATCGCCGCCGGCTTCGACCCGCGGCTGGCGGTCGAGCTCGCCGCCGGCGACGCGGACCTACACGAGCTGCTCGTCCTCGTCGACCGCGGCTGCCCGCCGCCGCTCGCCGCCCGGATCCTCGCGCCGCTCGAGGAGCCAGCGCTGTGACGTCACGCCAGGTGGCCGCTGATACCGTGCCGCGCGTGGGCTCGGAGGCCACGCCGCCGCGCCGCGGCGACGAGGTGAGGCCGACGACGCCCGACAGTTTGGACGACGACTCGCGCCGCTGGCTGCACGATCTCGCCGGCCGCGGCCACACCCGCGACGAAGCCGTCCGGCGGCTGCACGACCTGCTGCTGCGCGCGGCGCGCTTCGAGATGTCGCGGCGCCGGCACATGTTCGCCCACCTGCGTGGCGGCGACCATGACGACCTGGCTCAGCAGGCCGCCGACGACGCGCTCGTCGCCGTGCTCGGCAAGCTCGAGCACTTTCGGGGCGACAGCCGCTTCACGACCTGGGCCTACAAGTTCGCGCTCTACGAGGCCGCGGTGATGCTGCGCCGCCGCGCGTGGCAGGAGCGCGAGCTGCCGCTCGAGCCCGATGCGTGGCCGGCGTTCGCCTCCCGTGCCATGTCGCCCGGCGAGCAGCTTGCCGAGAGCGAGCTGCTCGACGCCCTGCGCGTCGCCATCACCGAACGTCTCAGCGCCCACCAGCGCGAGGTGCTCGTCGCGATCACGCTCAACGGCGTCCCGATCGACGTGCTCGCCGAGCGCCTGAACACGACACGCGGCGCGCTCTACAAGACACTGCACGACGCGCGCAAGAAGCTGCGTATGCAGTTGGCCGCGCAAGGCTTCGACATCGCCGACGGCGAACGGGAGCACGACAGATGACCGACGACCGCACAGACGAGCGCCGGCGGCTGATCGCCGCGCTGCTAGGCCCGGGCGAGCCCGAGCTGACCTGCGAGGAATGCTTCGAGCAGCTCGATCGTTACGTCGACGTGGCGGTGACAGGCGACGATCCAGACCGGGCCGTTCCCGGGATGCGCGCCCACCTGATCGGCTGCCCCGCCTGCCGCGAGGACCACGACAGCCTCCTCGCGTACGTCACGCGTGCCGGCGACGGCCCGCCGCCGGGCGCGTAATCAGCAACCGAGGAGGACGTCATGAACCTGCACGCAACGGCCGAGGGCCTCGGCGGACTTCAGCAGCTGGACGGGCCGGCGGGCGCTGCGGCGAAGGCGGTCGCGCAGGTCGTCGGCCAAGGCCCGCTGAAGGACCTCCTGAGCGGAACGCGACTCGGCCATCCGCTGCATCCGCTCCTGACCGACATTCCGATCGGTGCCCTGACGAGCGCGACGGTCCTGGACCTCATCGCCGCCGAGCGGGGTGAGCACGCCGCCGACATGCTCGTCGCGCTGGGCGTGCTCGCGGCGGTGCCGACGGCCGCGGCAGGCGCGGCCGACTGGTCTGACAGCTACGGCCCCGATCAGCGCGTGGGGGCCGTCCATGCGATCGCGAACGTGATCGGCCTCGGCCTGTACGGCTGGTCGCTGCGCGCACGGCGCCGCGGCGACCGCGCCACCGGCAGGGCGCTGGGTCTGGCGGGCATGACATCGATGGCGGTCGGCGGCTATCTCGGCGGCTACCTGAGCCACAGCCGTGGCGTCGGCGTCAACAACGCCTTCCATCAGCATGGCCCCGAGGACTGGACGGCCGTTCTCGACGAGGCGCAGCTCGAGGAGGGCGTGCCCGCGCGCGCGGTCGCCGGCGACGCGACCGTCCTGCTGTACCGCACGGGCGGGGACATCCACGCCATCGGCAGCCGTTGCAGCCATGCCGGCGGGCCGCTCGACGAGGGCGACGTCGACGACGCGAGCTGCACCGTGACGTGCCCGTGGCATCAGAGCGTCTTTCGCCTCGAGGACGGAAGCGTGGTTCACGGACCGGCCAGCGTTCCCCAGGCGGCCTACGACGCGCGGATCAACGCGGGGCGCGTCGAGGTTCGCCTGCGCAGGTGAAAGCGCGCGCGACGGTCGGGGGCCCGCCGGGCCCGGCGCGCTGCGGCAGGCGGTCCGGTGTAAGACGGCGCCGCAGCGCCGCGCAAACGGGACATGATCGAACTCACGTTCCTCGCACTGCTGAACCGCCTGATGAACTGGGGCCTCGCTCCGCTCATCGCGACGCGGATCGTCCCCGCCGACGCCGCTGCGCTGCTTCGCTTCCTCTCCGACCCCGCCCACCAGCTGCGCCTGATCGGTGATCGGCGTGGCCTGGCGGCGAGCGTGCGGCCGAGCGCATCAGGACGCGTCATCACCGTCGAGCTGCTGCGCGGCGAGCGCACGATGCTGTGGCTGACGTGGATCCTGTCGCCCGGCCGCGGCACGACCGAGGTCGACCTCGCCGTGCAGTTCGAGACGCGCGGCCTCGCCACGCGCCTCGTGCTCACGCTCGGCGGTCGTCGCTGGCTCGCCCGCCGCGCGCAGCGGGTGCTCGCGGAGCTCGCGCAGCTCTGCACCCGCGCTGCCGAGGAGCTGCCGCCGGCGCCCGCGCCCACGCTGCCCGCGGTCCCGGCCGCGACACCGGCGACCGAGTGCGGCGGGCGCGCGCGTAAGACCCGCCGGGCGCGCGACGCCAACCGCACGTCAACCCATGCCCGCCGAAGGAGCCACGCGCCATGAGCACGCCGCAGACCGTTGTCATCGCCGGCGCAGGGCTGGTCGGCGCTGCGAAGGCCGCCGAGACCTTGCGCGAGTGGGCTTCGACGGTCGAATCGTGCTGCGCGGAGCCGACCGCGCGCGGCCTACGAGCGCCCGCTGCCGTCAAAGGAGCACATGCGCGGCAAGGGGGCCGCGTCGAGAAGGTCTTCGTCCAGGCGCGCGGTTCTACGACGATCATCGGGACCTGTGGCCGGACCTGCAGGTGCTGATCGCCACCGTCGCGCGCGTCGATCGCGACCGCGTCGCCGATCCGGGGGTGCCGCTGGGCGACCTCGCACCGGCGGCCGCCCGTGACGCGTGAACGCGCGTACGTTTCACCACGCACGCTTTGCGGCCGACCGTCTGCGCGTCGAACGCGTCGAGACGGTGTCGGTGTGCGTGCCCGCGCGCGAGGAGGCGCCGACGATCGCCGGCATCGTCGTCCCGCTGATGCGGCTGCGCGAGGCCGGGGTGATCGATCAGGTCGTGGTGCTGGACGACGACTCGCGCGACGGGACCGGCGCGATCGCGGCGGCGCTCGGGGCACAGGTCGTGCGGCCCGCGGCGCTGCTGCCCGCGTTCGGCCCGGTGCTGGGGAAGGGCGACGCGATGTGGCGCGCGCTGAGCATCCTGACCGGCGACCTCGTCTGCTTCGTCGACGCCGACTCGGCGGACTTCGGCGCGCACTTCGCGACCGGATTGCTGGGGCCGTTGATCTGCGCTCCGCACCTGCGGTTTGTCAAGGGCTTCTACCGCCGGCCATTCAAGAGCGCGCTTGGTCAGGTGGCGCCGTCCGGCGGCGGTCGCGTGACCACACTCATGGCACGCCCGTTGCTGGAGGCCTTCTACCCGGCGCTCGCGGGGGTGCACCAGCCGCTGGCCGGTGAGTTCGCAGCCCGCCGCGACCTGCTTGAGCAGATGTCCTTCTGCACCGGCTACGCCGTCGAGATCGGCCTGCTGCTCGACGTCTACGCAACCGTCGGCATCGAGGCGATCGCGCAGGTCGACCTCGACGTGCGCCAGAATCGCCACCAACCGCTGGAGAGCCTGGCGCCGATGTCGGCCGCCGTGCTCGCCGCCGTCAGCCGCCGGCTGCGGCGCGAGGGACGCCTGACGGGCGTCGGCTGCGAGGGCATTGAGCTCACCGAGCGACCGCCGCTGGCGAGCCTGCGGGCGCTCGAGGATGCGGCGTAGGATCCGGGGGTACCCTGGCGCGAGGTCATGGCCGCACCGCCGACGATCGTCACCTGCCCGAACTGCGCGCGCAAGAACCGTGTGCGGGCAACCGCGCAGGGCATTCCGCGCTGCAGCGTCTGCCACACCGACCTGCCGTGGATCGTGGATTCGGGTCAAGCCGGCTTTGACGAGGAGATCGCCGCGTCGGTCCCCGTGCTCGTCGACTTCTGGGCGCCGTGGTGCGGTCCGTGCCGGATGGTCTCACCCGTCGTCGAGCAGATGGGTCGCGAGTTCGCCGGCCGCCTGAAGGTCGTCAAGCTCAACACCGACGAGGCTCCCGCGATCGCCGCGCGCTACCACGTGCAGGGGATTCCGCTGCTCGTCGTCATCCGCGACACGCAGGAGGTCGACCGGCTCGTGGGCGCCGTGCCGGCCGCGCAGTTGCGGGCGATGCTCGAGCGCCACGTGGGCGCGCCGAGCGCCGCCGATGGCTGATTGCTGAGCGCACGGCATCGTGCACGCCGCCCCCGGCGCGCGACTATCGTCGCGCGCCGTGGTTACAGCGGCGATGGCCCGCAGCACCCATCGCCGGCTCGCCCGGCTCGTGAGCTGCGCGCTCGCGTTCGGCGCCCTCGCCGTCCCCGCCGGCGCGCCGGCCCAGACCGCGTGCCCGGGCGCGACCGGCGCCTGTCCGTACACCGCCGGCTCGCAGATCGGCCAGCGCGGCGGCGGCGTCCTGCGCTTCCCGCAGACGGTCGCGATCGGGCCCGACGGCTCCGTCTACGTCGGCGACCAGTCCTCGAGCGTCATCCAGGTCTTCACCCCGGAGGGCAGGTTCGTCCGCGAGGTCGGGCTCGCGGGCCTGCGCCCCGGCGAGTTCACGTCGGTCGGCGCCGTGGCGGTGGCCGGCGACAACACGCTGTTCGTCGCCAGCAGCGGCCACAGCCGGATCGATCGCTTCAGCCCCGACGGCACGCTCATCCACTCCTTCGGCAAGCGCGGCACGAACGTCGGCGAGTTCAACTTCGGCCCGGGCGGCGGCAACGACGCGCCGGCCGGCGGCGGTCTGGCGATCGCCGGCAACCTCCTGTTCGTCTCCGACAGCCAGAACGACCGCGTCCAGCGCTTCAACCTCGACGGCTCGGGCGCCGCCGAGATCGTCCCGCCCGGCCTGCTCGCCAACCCGCGCGGCCTGGCGGTGCGCGGCCAGCGGCTGATCGTCGCCGACGACCATCACCACCGGCTCGTCGTCATGGACTTCGGCGGGCGCGTGATCCGGACGGTCGGCAGCGGCCAGGGCGCCGGCAAGAACCAGTTCAGCTTCCCGTTCGGCGTCGCGGTCGATCCGCAGGGCCGCGTCTTCGTCGCCGACGACATCAACCAGCGCATCCTGCGCTTCGGCCCGCAGCCGGACTACAAGTACCGCGCGCGCTGGGGCAGCTACGGCACCGGCCCGGGCCAGCTCGCCTACCCGCGCGCGATCGCCGCGGACCGCAGCGGCGCGTTGTACGTCACGAACACCGGCAACGACCGCATCGACGTCTTCGACCGCGGCGGCAAGCTGCTGCGCTCCTTCGGCGCATCGGGCCGCGGACCCGGCCAGTTCAACGCGCCGATGGGCGTCGGCGCCGACGCCAACGGCCTGCGCGCGGTCGCCGACTCGATCAACGGGCGCATCGAACTGCTGCACCCGGACGGCTCGGTCGCCTCCGTCTGGGGCTCCCCCTCCCCGGGTCCGACGATCCTGCGCCGCCCGGTCGCGGTGGCGTTCGACGCCGCCGGCGACGCCTACGTACTCGACCAGCGGCGGGCGCGCATCTTCGTCTTCGCCCGGTCCACCGGCCTGCCCGCGCGCACGATCGGGGCGCTCGGCAGCGGGCCGGGCCAAATGCGCGACCCGTCGGCGATCACGATCGACGCGGGCGGCGTCATCAGCGTCGCCGACACCGGCAACCGCCGCGTGGTCCGCTTCACCACGAGCGGCGACTACCTCGGCGCCTGGACGGACGCCGGCACCGTCCGCGGCGTCGCCGCCACGCCGGACGGCTCGCGCGTGTACGTCAGCGCGACGAACAACCGGATCACCGTCTACGACGCCGGCGGCGGTCAGATCGCGCAGTTCGGCGGCTCCGGGCGGACCCTCGGCAAGCTCTCCGCGCCGGCGCAGCTCGCGCTCGACGCCGCCAACAACCTCTGGGTCGCCGACCGCGGCAACAACCGCATCCAGCAGTTCGGCCCCAACGGCGAGCGCCTCGGCATGTTCGGCGAGCGCGGGATCGAATCCGGGCAGTTCATCAACCCGACCGGCGTCGTGGTGGACTGCAACGGCACGCTGACGGTGACCGACACGCGCAACAACCGCGTGCAGCAGTTCGCGCTCGCGGCGCCCGCGGCGCCGCCCTGCACGGCGCTGACGCCGATCGGCCATCCCCCGCCGCCGAAGCTCCCGACGCTGCCGCCGCCGCTCGGCCCGGACGTGACCGTGCGCGTGCTGCGCACCGGCAGCCTGTTCACGACGCGCACCCTGCCCGTCCGCGTCGGCTGCGACACGATCTGCCGCGTCGAGGTGACCGGCACGCTGACCGAGCGCGACAAGCCGCGCGGGCGCAAGCGGGCGTTCTCGATCAGCCTGCGCCGGGCGACGTCGAAGCTGCAGGCCGCGGAGTCGAAGATCGTGCGCGTCACGCTCACGCGCACCCAGGTGTCGCGGCTGCGCAGGGCGATGGGCCGCCGCCGCGCCCTGATCGTGACGCTGCAGGTCGAGGCGACCGCCGAGGCGGGCGACCCGACGACCGTCAGCCGCCGCTTGACGGCACGCGGATAATTGCCGGGTGGCTGCGCCGGGCGGCCGTCGTCAAAGGAGCTTCATTGGGCCCACGGACCGAGGACGAGGTCTTGGCGCACGGTATGAGGAGGGGGCTTCGTTCGAGCGTCGGCTACGCGATGCTCGCGGCTCTCTGCACGCTGCTTGCGTCCGCCGTCCCCGCCATGGCCGGCGACTCCGACGTGCTCGTCGTGGGCGACTCGCTGGCGGTCGGCACGCTGCCCTACCTCGGCCCGATGCTCGGCGGGCGCAACATCGTCGCCGCCGCGAAGAACGGCATCACCACGCCGCAGGGCATGAAGCTCGTACGCCGCGAGCTGCGCCTCGTGACACCGAAGACCGTCGTCATCAGCCTCGGCACGAACGACGGCGGCGACGCGAAGCGCTTCGCCGACCGCGTGCGGCGCACGATGTCGCTGCTGCCTGAGAACGCCTGCGTCATCTGGTCGACGATCATCCGGCCCAAGCGCAAGGGCGAGTACCGCGGCCTGAACCGGGTGCTGTACCAGGCCCGGCGACGCGATCCGCGGATCGTCGTCGTCAACTGGGAGTACGCGGTCAACGTGGGCGCCGTCTTCCTGCCCGACGGCCTGCACGCCGACGAGGCCGGCTACCGCTACCGCAGCGCGATGATCGCCGACGCCGTCGAGCTCGGCTGCTGAGCGAGCGCCCGTTCGGCGCCCCGCGTACCGACATTCACCAGGTCTGCGACAAGCGCTCCACGGCGCGCGACAGCGGCGGCCCGAGCGTGTCCGCCCAGACGAGCGTGAAGTGGTGCAGGTCCTTGAAGACGAGCACGCCGCCGACGACCGGGAAACAGAGCCGGGGGCTGCAGAAGTGGTTCGTGAGGTCGATGACATGCGTGCGGCCAGAGCCGGAGGTGCGGGCCGCGACGGCCTGGGGATCGGCTTCGACGGCGACGCTGCGCGGCACCGCGCACGTGATGTCGGCGCGTTCGCCCGCGGCGATCGCGCGCTCGATGCAATCGACGGTGTCGCCGGCGATCCGCGGCGTGTCGCGGATGACGACGATGTGCTTGACGCTGTCGGGCAGATCGCGCCACGCGTTGCGCACGCCGTTGACCTTCGCCTCGAACATCGTGCGGCCGCGCGGCACGTTGACCGTCCCGCCGGTGATGCCGACGACGAAGATCGTGTCGATCTCGGGGTGCTGGCGGAAGTAGGCGGGCAGCTTGGCCACCCAGTCCTTGCACTGCGAGAACGTCGGCTCTGCCAGCTGCTTCGTCGCCTCGGAGAAGGGGCAGCTCGTGCGGGTGATCGACACGCCGTGCCAGCCGTTCTGGTTGGCGACGTGGTCCAGCGGCATGCGCCAGTGCCCCGCGTGGCTGTCGCCGACGAGCGCGATCGTCTTCGAGGCCTTCTCGGCCGGCACACCGAAGTCGCACTGGCTCAGCCCGTTCTCGCGGTGGAAGCGCTCACACGGGGCGTACTCCTCGACCTTCGCCAGCGCCGGCGACGGCACGACCTGCGTGCGCAGCGCCGGGTTCACGCAGGGCCGCTCGGGGTCGCGCGCGGCGGCGCCGAAGCACGCGGGCCGCTTGGCGACGACCTTCTCCTCGGCGCGCTCGGCCTCGCGGATCTGGGCCTGCACGTGCGTCGTGCCGCTCACCAGCACCCCCGCCACGAGCGCCATCGCCGCGACGCTGCAGGCGAACGTCGCGCGCGGCTGGGACGCCAGCCAGGCGCTGCGCCGCACGGGGTCCTCGATGAGCACCTTCGTCACCCAGCCCAGCAGGACCGTCAGCACGATGACCGCGAGGCGCGTCTGGTCCAGGCCGGGGTCGACGAGCACGAAGGGCGCGAACACGAGCAGCGGCCAGTGCCAGAGGTAGACCGAGTAGGAGATGTCGCCGAGGAACTGGCCCGGCTTGAAGCGCAGCAGCGGCGACGGCGCCCAGCGCGCCCGCGGCGTCCCCGCGAGGATGACGGCCAGCGTGCCGAGCACCGGCACGAGCGCCGCCGAGCCGGGGAAGGCGGTGTCGGTGCTGTAGAAGATCGACGCGTACATGACGGCCCCGAGGCCCGCCCACGACAGCGCCGCCCGCACCGGGTCCGGCATCTGCCAGGCGCGTGTGCCGAGCAGCGCGAGCAGGCCACCGGCGCCGAATTCCCAGGCGCGCGTCGGGGTGACGAAGTAGGCGGCGGCCGGGTTGGATGCCGTCTCCGTGATCGAGTACGCGAGGCTCAGGCCGCTGACGAGCCCGAGCACGAGGAAGATCGTCGCCCGGCTGCGTGACAGCCAGGCGCCGAGCGCGATCAGCAGCGGCCACGCGAGGTAGAACTGCTCCTCCGCCGAGAGCGACCAGAAGTGCTGCACCGGTGAGGCGCGGTTCTCGGCGGCGAGGTAGTCGACGGCGTCGGATGCGAGCTGCCAGTTCTGGAAGTAGGCCGTGCTCGCGCCGATCTCCGTGAGAAACTGCTGCCAGTAGACCTGCGGGACGAACAGCAGCGTGCCGATGGCGCAGACGAAGAGCGTCACGAGCGCGGCCGGCAGCAGGCGCCGCGCGCGCCGCGCCCAGAAGCCCCACAGCGACAGCGCCCCGGTCGTCTCCACCTCGCGCAGCAGATGGGCCGTGATGAGGTAGCCCGAGATCGCGAAGAACACGTCGACGCCGACGAAGCCGCCCGGCATCGCCGTCGGCCAGACGTGGTACAGGACCACCGTCAGGACGGCAATCGCCCGCAGCGCCTGGATCTCAGGGCGCCGCCGCGACTGCTTCGACTCCGGCACAGGCGCGGAATCGACGCGCGCGGGATCGTCTGGAACGGGCCCCCTCACGACGGTACTAACCGGCTGCTCCGCGCGAAGGTTGCGCCGCCGCCTCGATCAGCGGCATCGTGCGCGGCGGAACCTGGCGCGTGAGCACGATGTAGCTCGTGCACCGACGGATCGCCGGGGTGGCGGTGAGTTTGTTGACGATGTCTTGCAAGTGTTCGGTGTCCTGGGCCACGACGCGACAGATCAGGTCCTGCGGTCCTGATATCGCATCGGCCTCGAGCAACTCGGGAATCGACTCCATGATGGCGACTGCCGCGGCGAGCTCGCCCTGTGCGAGCTCCACAAGGATGAACGCGCTGATCGGATACCCCATCGCGGCGGGATCCACCTCGGGTCCGTGGCCTGTGATGACGCCCCGCGCCTCCAGCTTGGCGAGGCGCGCCTGCACGGTCCCGCGCGCCACGCCGAGCTGACGCGCGACCTCCAGCAGACCGACGCGCGGAAACCGGCGCAGGGTGGCGATGAGACGAGCGTCCAGCGAATCAATGGTCATGTTGACCAGTATTTCAGCCGGTGCGCGTGCTGTGCTGCCCTGGTTGACCTGCTGAAGTGGACACACTTGTAAATAGGCTGGGATTGGGGAACGCTGCTCGCACAAAGAAGGAGCAGATCGTGTTCGAGGAAGCGCAGCTCTACTCACCGGTGACGACCGCCGACGGCGGCGAGGTCACCGTCCACCTTCACGACGGCCATCCCGGCGCGCACGATCCCGACTATCGCCGCCGCCGCAACGAGATCGCCGCCGCCGCGCTCGCGTGGCATCCCGGCGAGCCCGCGCCGCTGATCGACTACGACGAGAGCGAGCAGAACGTCTGGCGGACCGTCTGTCGCGAGCTGGCGCCCCTGCACGAGCGCCACGCGGTCCGCGAGTTTCGCGAGGCGCTGACCGGGGTCGCGCTCCCGGCCGACCGCGTCCCCGGCCTCGACGACGTGAGCGCGCGGCTGGCGCGACTCGGCGGCTGGCGCTATGTCCCCGCCGCCGGCCTCGTGGACCTGCGCACGTTCTACGGCTCGCTCGCCGACCGGCGCTTTCACTCCACGCAGTACGTGCGCCACCCCGCGATGCCGCTCTACACGCCGGAGCCGGACATCATCCACGAGGTCATCGGCCACGGCCACCTGCTCGCGACGCCGACGTTCGGCGAGCTGCACCGCCGCGCGGGCGTCGCGGCGCG